>NZ_MRBY01000027.1 GCF_001904615.1 [Limnothrix rosea] IAM M-220 | reverse complement strand
TCTCCCTTTCTCTAAAGAATGTCAGCTAAATTCTTATCCATAACTGACGTTAATTACATCTCAAATTAACGCTTTGCCATTTTTTTCGTATCAAGCTTACGCAGGCGAATAGACTCAGGTGTAATCTCGACGAGTTCACCGGGGCCGATGTACTCTAGGGCACGCTCTAGATTCATTTCCATGGGCGCTTGGAGTTGGACAAGTTCGTCGCCGCTGGCTGCACGGTGGTTTGTGAGTTGTTTTGCTTTACAAACATTGAGGGACAAATCTTGAGGACGATTGTGTTCGCCGACGATCATGCCTTTATAGACTTTAGTGCCGGGTGTAATGAAGAATTGACCACGATCTTCAGCATTTTTAAGGGCGTAGAAGGTGGCAGTGCCTTCTTCAAAGGCCGTAATAATACCGTTGTAGCGCATCTCCAGTTCACCACAGATAGGACGATATTCGAGGAAACTGTGGTTCATAATGCCAGCGCCGCGGGTGATGCGGATAAAGTCGCCACGGAAACCGATCAGACCACGGGCGGGAACAACAAATTCGAGTTGGGAACGACCACCGGCACCGGACTGCATGTCTTGCATTTCACCTTTACGTTGACCAAGACGCTCAATGCAGCTACCAACGGCTTCTTCGGGAACGTCGAGGACAAGATATTCGTAAGGCTCACAGGGCTTACCGTTGACTTCTCGGTAAATTACTTTAGGCTGGGCAACTTGGAACTCGTAACCTTCGCGACGCATGGTTTCAATCAAAATGCCGAGGTGTAATTCACCACGACCGGAAACTTCAAAGCTATCGGAGGTTTCGCCATCTTCGACGCGTAGGGCAACGTTGGTCTCGAGTTCGCGTTCTAGGCGATCGCGGATCTGACGGGAGGTAACAAATTTACCTTCTTGACCCGCAAAGGGAGAATTATTTACAGAGAAAGTCATCTGCAAAGTAGGCTCGTCTACCTTGATCAAAGGCAATGCCTGAGGATCATCAGGGGAAGTGATGGTTTCACCAATGTTTGCGTCAGCAAATCCGGCGATCGCCACAATTTGACCCGCAGAAGCCTCCTTCAGCTCAACCCGTGCTAAACCTTCAAAGCCAAGGAGTTTTGCAATTTTTGCCTTGACAACGCTACCGTCTTCTTTAACAAGGGCTGCCTGTTGACCCGCCTGGATCGTGCCATTATGGATACGACCAATCACAATCCGACCCAGATAATCAGAATAGTCGAGGGTTGTGACCTGCAGTTGGATTTGCTTCTCAGGATCGCCTGCTGGTGGGGGAACATGCTGGAGGATCGCATGGAACAAAGGCTCCATATCCTTATCTTCGTCGTCTAGATTTTCTTTAGCAAACCCAGAAAGACCAGAAGCATAGAGAGTTGTGAAATCACATTGATCATCATCAGCCCCTAGCTCGACGAAAAGATCAAATACCTTATCCACAGCCGTTTCAGGGTGAACATTGGGGCGATCAATTTTATTGACAACAACGATGGGGCGTAAACCTTTTTCGAGGGCTTTCTTTAGTACGAAACGAGTTTGGGGCATGGGGCCTTCATTGGCATCGACGATGAGAATACAACCGTCAACCATGCCGAGAACCCGCTCTACCTCACCACCAAAGTCGGCGTGACCGGGGGTATCAACGATATTAATATGAATGCCGTCGTATTTAACTGCGGTGTTTTTCGAGAGGATAGTAATACCGCGTTCACGTTCAAGGTCATTGGAGTCCATCACGCAATCAGGGATGTCTTCGCCTTCTCGGAAAATGCCGGACTGGTGTAACAGTGCGTCTACAAGGGTTGTTTTACCGTGGTCAACGTGGGCAATAATCGCGACGTTACGAATGGGGAGAGACATAAATTTTACGGATGGTTCCTAAGACCTGTAAATTTTTTTGACGATTTCTGCACAATTGTAGCCTAATTAGCATCTTTCTTAATATGGATATTGTGCTGAAAGACTGCAATTTTTGTAGAGCATTAAGGTTAACATCTCTTTTTCGGATGGCAAATTATCATGTCTGGAGATGTTGAAAATAGGGTTTTTGGGGCGGTATCTGGGTTGCTGATGGCCTCTGAAATGTTTAGGGTATTAGGGAAAGGGGCGCGGGGGTATGGAGATACGGCAGGTATGGCTATTGTTTTTGTCAAAGTTTGTTCAAAGTTTGTGCGCTGAAGGACTCTCGCCATTTTCTGCTCTGCTTGTGGTACGTCGTTATTGCAAGGTTTTTCTTAACTTGAAGTCAGGTTACGTAAATAATTGACAATGGGAGGTAATGAATGATTGTGCTCCTTGCTAGCGTTTAGGAAGCTCGTGGAGATTTGTGGGGATGGATCAACCTCTATTTTTTAAAGCACCTTGGGGTGCTGCTGTGATGGTGATTACGGTATCGACTTGTATTTTGATGATTGCAGTGTCGATGATGTTGGCTTGGATCGGCGATCGCCAAAATTTTGTACTGCTGTACCTAGTTGCGCTAATTCCAGTATTGATTGTGTTAATCACATCTTTTTATAGTGTGCGTGGCTATCTCGTTACCAATAACCGGTTGCAAGTTGCCCGTTTGGGTTGGTTCACCACTATTCCGCTTAATAATCTTGAAACAGTGGTTTATGAGCCGAAAGCAATGGCTAAATCCCTGCGACTATTCGGTGATGGTGGTTTGTTTGCCTTTACGGGCAGATTTCGCAATCAAGCTCTCGGAAATTATCGTGCCTATGTTACCCATTTAAATAAGACTGTTGTCCTAATTTTTACGGATAAAACTGTCGTTGTGTCGCCCCAACGCCCGGAGGAATTTGTGAGGATGGTGACTAGGGCTGTCGCAAAACAACTGTGATTTTATTGGGGAGGCTGTAAAGCTATAGGTTTAAAAATCGCTGGGGACTGAGCAGACCACTTGGATCAAATTGCGTTTTCATTTTTTTCATAAGTGGTAGGGCATTGCCGGTATAGCCCCAGGGTTCAAATTGCATTTTTGTGTTGTAGGGGGCTTCGAGCATTGTTAAAAAGCCGTTGTATTGTGCGCAATAACGCCGTAGGTCTCGAAATTGCCGCAAAAATTTCTCGTGGGGAAAGGCGACTAATCCTAAGCCGCTTTTGCCATGGATACGGGCGATCGCCTGATTATTGGTTAGTTCTTCAACGGTTTCTAGAAAGTTACAGGCTTGATTTGGCAATAGTCCAACTTTGCAATAAACAGGTTGCGCATAAAGTTTTTGATTAATGGTTTGCCATAATTCTTCTGGTTCGGGTTGAATTACGAGCTTATTTTTAATGGCGATCGCCTCTAGCTCTAAAATTTGAGCATCAACGCTTTCTGGAATGGCGGCAAATCGAATAATCATGCCAAAGGTTTCGGTAAAACCCAATTTACCCATTAATGTAGACGTGAGCAGATCGGCGCGACTGGGGGTTAAAACGGAGTTGAGTAGATTTTGGTGGGCGGTCTTAATTCCTGTTTGAGTGCCAGCAAGGATAACGGTTTTGATCAGTTGCTGTTGGGGATAAAGACGAAATGTGAGTTCAGTGGCGATCGCCAAACTGCCGTAGGAACCAGTAAACAGTTTCATGAGGTCGTAGCCTGCGACATTTTTTACCACTTTGCCGCCGGCCTTAGCCAACTGACCATCAGCGCGCACCACAGTGATCCCCAATAGTAAATCTTTCACGCCACCATATCGCTGTCGCCAACTGCCCGCATTCGCGGTTGCCACAATGCCACCGATGGTCGCATTATCGGAAAATGCTGGATCAATCGCTAAAAATTGCTTGTGCTTTTTCAGGTGGGTTTGGAGTGCCCTAAGTGTTACCCCGGCCTCGACGGTAATCGTTAAATCGTTTATAGCGTGGTCAATAATGCGATTGAGTTTTTGGGTACTCACCAACCAGTCAACTGCTGTGGTGACACCGCCCCAAGCCAGTTTTGTGCCGTTACCGCAGGGGATGATTTTTTTTTCTTGCCGTTGTGCTGCTTGAAGGATGCGACAAAGAGCCGCTTGGTCATGGGGAACGATAAAGGCTTTCGGCTCAGTACGACAAACCCGCCGAAACGTTTTGTGCCAGCGGGAATCACAGTCTTGCCACTGCTTATAGTCGATATCTGAATCAGTCGCCAAGGTCATAGGTTTGCAATGAGACTCTTATGCTTCGGTATCAGCCGTAAGGGCGATCGCCTCAACAGTTGCTTTCTTATCCTTCACGTCAGTCACTGCCCAGCGGAGAGTTTCGCCACGCTTTTCGAGTTCTTTTTCGATTTCTTTTTGCAGTTCTGCCGGGTTTTCCTGAAGATCAATTTCGGCTGTAATAAAGTGAGTCGTCATGGGCGATCGCCTCTTTGAAAATTAACGATTGGTTAATCATACCAAGGCACGGGTTGCCTCTGTCTATCCCGTTGAATCTCTTAAATTTAGAAGCGATTGACAGGAAAGCGAGGCATTATGGCGACTCAAAAAAAGTAACAATCGAATATTATTGCAAGATCAAATTTTGAAACGTTGTGAATGGGCGAAAGTAAATTCACTAAAATGCCACTGCCCGCTATTCAAAAAATTTAGTCAAAAGGCTTCGTGGCTTGCAATAAACCATAACGGATCAGACCACGACGAAACCCACTTTTCATGAGATCGAGAGCCAATGCCCCTTGAATCGTCTTCCAGCCCGCTTTAAGCACACCAAACACGGCATCGGGCTTCACTGCCGAGTCGATGACTTGATCCCAAAAGGGCGCAACGGCCGTAGACCAATCTGCTGTTTGGATACCTTGTAAACCACATTCGGCGGCGATCGCCGCGTAGTCCGGCAACGAAATCACATAGGGCAAACAATAGACCTTGTAGATATCTTCCAAATGCTTTTGCTCTTGGGGCGTAAGAGAACCAGCAACAGAATCCGTGGGGCGGTGACACCAAGTTGCCATGAGCAGTTTGCCGCCGGGCTTGAGGATACGGGTACATTCCTGTAAAAATTGTCGCTTATTGGGCATATGTTCGCCACTTTCGAGCGTCCAAACAAGGTCAAATTCCCCATCGCGAAAGGGAGTATTCATCGCATCTGCCACTTTAAACTCGGCTCGATCTTGGAGATTTTGTTCAAGTGCCCGTTCCGTTGCGCGGTTAGCCTGGACTGGGGAGAGGGTGATGCCCACACCTTTCGCCCCAAATTTATCAGCTAAATAAAGGGTGCTGCCGCCGATACCACAGCCAACATCGACGAAGTTCTCAACGGTTGTAACCTGACCCCAAGCTAAAAATTCTTCGATCAGATCGATCTGCGCTTGGCGACGATTAACTTGGATTGTGCCGCCCTGACCATAATAGCCATGGTGCATATGCTCGCCCCAGATCGATTCCCAGAGGGAACTAGATTCGTCATAAAATTCGCGGATCTGCTGATAAAGCTGTGAGGACATACCAAAACTACTCAAACTTAGATTTAATCTAGAAAAAAATTATTCTTCGTACTCAATCAAAACCTGTACCCAATGGGGAGGGCGCGGAATCGGATTGCCGAGGCGATCTAGCATCAGTAACGCCACCAGATGCACCACGAATAGGTATAACACACTGTTTAAAATCAGCATGGCGATCGCCAACAGCTGAATAAACATCAGATTAGGTTGTACCAGTAGTCCGAGCCGCAAAAATATCCAATCAGCTAGCTCAGAAATTTGGGAAATAACATAAACCCAGAGATCTTCGCCGAGTATAAATGACAGCAAAAAGACTCGAAAGAAAAAACCAATAGTACCGAGGATTGTGCCAAGTAAAATTGACCATTCCCAGCCCACCTGCTTACGCCACATCCAGCCCAACTGCACACCCATCAGACCATAGGGAATGACATAAATAATGCTGCGGGTTGGCCCCATCAGAATGGAAAGTAAGAGTCCCGACACTAGGGTAGACATCCATGCTGCCCGTGAACCCCACCGTAAAAACACAAGGGCGATCGGCAACGGAAAAAATAATCTCAGTAAAGGCCCAATGGGAAAATAATAATTAATCAGCCAAATCAGGCTAGCAGTACTGGCAAGAAATGCCGTCTCCACCATCACAAGGGTACGGCGGTGCTGAGACGAGGAAGTTTGTATGGGGGGAGAAATAACTTCGGTCGTACTATCCGGCGATCGCCCCTCCGCTAGATCGTCTAAATCAACCCAATTAATCCCTTCAGAATTGTCCCTTGTTCCAGAATGATGATCAGCCACAGCACCCCATTAATTGATCATATTGTCGAGGGCATTAATATCAGGGATACAAAGAGTATCTGCTGTACGCCGAATCAAATTCTTTTTTTCTAATTTTGTGAGTACCCGTGTTACCGTTTCCCGCGCTAAACCACTCAGACTACTCAATTCCCGGTGGGGCAAGTTGGGCATCTCCAAACCTTCTTTACCGATAGGCTTCCCTTGACCATCCGCAAGGAAAAGCAAAGTATCTGCCACCCGCGAGACGCTGTCCGCTTCCCGTAGTCGTAATCTCCGGTTAACTTGGCGGAGGCGCTTTGCCATCAGCTGCGCTAAACGAACACCGGCGATCGGCTCCCCATAGATAAGATCAACAAAATCTTGGGCGGGAATACTACTGATTTTTGTTGGGGTCAGGGTAATCACGTCCGTTGAGCGAGGCACTTCGTCAAGGGCCGCCATTTCACCAAAGACTTCGCCCCGTCCCAAAATATTTAAAGTGATTTCTTTGCCATCGACATTATAGGTTCGAATTTTTGCCCAACCATCGAGAATAAAATACACAGAACCACCCCAGTCGTTTTCAAGCAAGATCACTTGATTGGCGGGGTGAGAACGGGTCACGACGTGACTGGCTGCTTTTTGTAAACTTTCTTCGGGTAATCCTTGAAAAAAAAGAGCGGATGCAATGAGATCCTGAAAATCGCTGTCTAATTCTCGATTACCGTAACGGTCGTCCATAGTTCTGTCTGTGCAAGGTCTGTTACAAATAGGCTAATGAAATAGCCCTATCGGTATAATGCGCCGCCGCGGAGTATCTCAATCATTTATTGATAGCTCTATTAAAGGGTATCGCTTTAACTGTTTTACTATAGTCTGTTCTAAATTAAACGAAAATATCTTTACATGAAGTCTTGACTATGGGTCGTTGCCATCACTGTCTTTTAGGCGCGATATTCTCACGAATTACGCCATTTTGACACATAGATTAACAGTTTCTGGATATTTTGGTGCTCTGATCGGGGTTAAACTTTATGATAAAAATGCCCACTGTTGTTTGGGATAGTTGATGGTTCTGATTTTGGACAGGTTACCCATTGTGAACTTTGCTACAGATTTACCGCCTCTAATTAGTGATTTGGAACGGGTGAGCGAGTTGCCGGAAACGGATCAGCTCGATGAACTCCAGCAAAATCTCCGCCATCAGCAGGAAGTGCTGCTTAAGGTGAAGGATTATTTGGTTTATCTCTATGACCAACGGGATAAGGATAATTCTGGTGAATTGATCTCGATGGGGAATGATGCTGGGGCGATCGCCGCCGCGGTCATCCAAGAACTGCAGCTCAAGAAAACGGAATGGGTTGCGCCGATTAGTCAAGAGCTGGATCAGCTCACAGCGCAAAAACAAATTTTAGAGCGGGAAATCTACCGCCTCAACCAACAGTATGAGGCTGCCTTGGGCGCTTTTCCGCAGCAGCTCCTGTCGCAGTTTCAAGGTCTATTGCAAACTCAGTTGGGTAAGGCGGTGGCATTATTTGAGCAGCGTTTACGGTACATTAGCTCGGTGACTCACCCAATCCAAGGTCTAGAGGATGCTGGTTTTGCGGCCAGTGAGGCGCAAACGGATACGGGGCGATCGCCCACGGAGCATCTCCAGGCTGTACAAAATAATTTAGACAAGTCGGTCGCGAATCTAGATAGTACGATTCACACGGTTTTTACGGCTTTAGAACAGGATATTGCGGCCTATGGCACGACCTTGACGGGTAATTTAAGGCAGCTTAATGGTCTTCAGGTGACAACAGATTCCATGACTGCTGAGGCTGAAGATGTTGTTGAGACTCCTGCTGGGGAACCACCAGTGCTGGAGGAACCGGATTCTCCGGCAGTGGACTCGCTCATGGCGATTGTGCCTGATGGTCTGAATGAATTGACGGATCCCCAGGAGCCTCCTGCCACAGAGTCTTTATTTGCTGATGATGATGGTTTTAATTATCAAGAAGATAATAGCGCCGGCAATCGCCCCTCTGGGACTGGCATGAGCCCGGCAGTGGGTGACTCAACTTCCGAGGAGGATTCTGTCAAAGATGATTATTTAGATTTTGCAGCATCCGTTGCAGAAGAAGGCCTATTTGGTGAGGCGCATGGGGATGCCGAGACCACCAATGATCATACGTTAGAGCCTGAGGCCATGGCGGCTGAATCATTTCTGTTTGGTGATCCGGTGGAAACGCCAGATACTGAAGAAACCGCAGAAGATATGGCTAACCTTAAAGCTGTGATCGCTTCCCCTTCGCCAACGGTGGTGGATGGCAGTGATGGTCAGACAGAACCCACGACGGTAAAAACGATTCAACTGCTGACAGACCTTTTAGAGGATGGTTCCCTCAATGTCCAGGACAGTGACACAGCAGAAGATGAGGCCGAGTCTGATGTGGAGGCTGAGCTAGAACAAAGGACTAGCGAGGATCTAAATCCTGATTTAGAGACTGATGATACAGCTGTAACTCCTGTCGATGTGACAGTGCTTGACCCGGAAAAAATGAACCTGCTCGCGGAAGATTTGATGCAGTTTGAAACGACAACCTCAGACCCGGCTTCGGAAGAGCCCATTGATGTAGAGGCTGCTACTGATGATGATAATCCTTGGGCTGATACTGATCAAAAGCAGGAGTCAACCTAAGCTAGGCACAGTATGAATCAACATTGGTATCTTGGCTTAGATATTAGTACGTCCCATATAAGTGCGGTGCTGATTAATGGCGATCGCCAGCAGCAGTATCCTCTCTTTTGGCAAAACGGGGATCAACAACATTTTGCTTTACCAATGGTCGTAACAGCGACGGCTAGTCCTTCCCAACCTTGGCAAATGGCGCTGGAAAATGGCTTGGTCTCTGGTAAGACGGTGGAGGGCTGGCTCCCTTTTTTACGACTAGCTCCTACGTACCAAGCTGAGGTCGAGGGGTCTTGGTTTCCGACTTTGCCTTGGTCAAAATCATCAGAGTTGCCCTTAAAATCTCTGGGTGATGCCCTTGCCTTTTTGTTGTGTATTTTAAAAGATAGGAGTCTAGCCCCAGAGCTTTCCCCCACAAGGGTACGGGACATTTTGGGTCGTCTGAATGGTGTCATTGTCAGTTTGCCCAGTAGTTGGGGTGATACCTATTGTCTTAATATTCGCGAAGTTCTATACCAGACTGCTTTAGTGGAGTGTGGTGAACAGGTTTTGTTTGTGCCGGGGGCGATCGCCACATTGTTAGGGTTTCAGGCGCAGCTTCCCCACACCGAAGGCGGCACATTAATTATTCATAGCGATGGGAGCCATACAGATTTGGCGGTTGTGGATTTACCGGCCTACTTACCCCAACTGCAACGAACACAAATTCAGAGCCACAGTTTTGATTATGGCGGTAACGCCCTCCAACAAGATATTTTATGCCAGCTCATTTATCCCCAATGGCTACCGCAACTGCAAGATGCCCTGAGTAAAGTGGCGAAGATGATGCCCCGTGCTGGGGAAGTGGATTTAGAACGTCGGCTGTTAGCTGCGTGGCAATGGCGTAATTCTCCGGTGGGGCGATCGCTGTTACAGGCCGCGAATCAAACAAAAGCACTGTTACAACAGCGGGAGGAATTTGCGGCGCACCTCGGTCAACAGGAATGGCGGGTTACCCGTACTGATCTAGAGCGTCAGGTGATTTATCCGTTTCAGCAGCAGCTAAATCAACAAATTAATCATCTGTTTGCGAAGGCTGGTGTGATGTCCCAGGGCATTCAACAAATTATTTGTAGTGGCTCTAATCTTGATTATTGTTGGCGATGGTTGTCGGTGTCGTTACAACAAAAATTCCCCCAAGCTGAGCTCATCCGTGAAACATCGACGGCTCAGGTGAGCCGTATTGCTGTGGGCTTGGGTCTTGTGCCGCTGATGCCCCAAATCGTGGATGGCGATCGCCACCGCTACCATGATTATCTTTTACTGGGGACATTGCTGAAAATTTTGCCCAACGAACCCTTTCGTTTTGATACCTTATCGCGTTTGTTGCAAGGGGAAGGGATTAATGCCCGCCATTGTGGCGATCGCCTACAAGCATTGTTATTTAGTCAACGGCCAGCAGGACTAGCGCCGGATTTAGACGAACAGCAAAGTAATGTATTTCGGCAATATCCTTTCGGAAATACACCCACCACAGCATTATGTTGGCAGGACGATAACGGTTTTTATCATGTCCATGAAGCCCAGCGGGAGTACTTTTTAGAGTTTTGGCGTTACCTTGAGCAGAGCTATGATATTCAGCTCCTAGAACCCTATCGTCTACCCTTTGGGCGATCGCCCCGCCAACTAAGTCCCCAAAATTTAGCTTAATGTGAGTTTTGCTTAAGCATGCTTGGAAGTACGACGTGGTGAATGGGAGAGCGAGAGATCGGGAGATGTTTCTATGCAAATAATCCTACTAGCTTTCAAAAAATGCAAATTTTCGTTGCTTCCCCGTGTCTTTCCCTCTCCNGTGTCTCTTTTTCTCTAGAGAATTTTGGCTACATGCTTATCCATAACTGACGTTAGCTTAAGCCCAGTGAAAAAAAGCGTGAGGGAAGTTAATTCGCTGGAGGGGGGGTAGCATCCCTTTGGCAGAGGGCTTCAACCTCCGGTGTCACAATAAAATTAGCTTCCTGTTGCGTTTCAACTTGGGCTGCTTTGCTCCAACCGCGATTACCAGCAGCTAACACACCAATGCCTGTCTCTGGTGGCGTTTGATCACCGAGTAAACAAACCTCTATCAGTAAATCCCCATCAACATTGACCTGTGCGATTTGGATAATACTGCCCCCCGGAATCCAGACGGTTGGTTCATCAAGGTCGGCGATCGCCTGAGGTGTATAGGCCGCAATAATCGGCGCATCAGCCTGTAATCGTACAATTTGATTTTTCGTCAAGGCATCAGCGACAGTTTCCATTTCTGGCATTTCAGGATCTGGAATCATGATAGTAGGCGTTTCGATGGGTTCATCCGGGATCGGTTGTGGTTCGATAATGGGCGTTTCCGGCGCTGGCGGTGACACAATATCGGCACTTTGCAGCCGTCGCCACATGTTATAGGACAATAACCCAATGCCCGTAACCCCTAGCAAACCAATAATTAACAACACCCAATTGGTTTGTTTGCGGCGAGGCGGTGGCGTGACAGAAGGTCTAGTCTGGGGCGGAGCGGCAGCCGCTGTGGTCGCCGGCGGTAACTCTGTGGCCATCAGATTATTCGTCAAATTGTCAGCCAGAGTAGGGTCAAAGTACTCAGGAAAAGTAATGGGAGCTGCCGCTTGCCGCTTGAGCTGGATATGTACTAGAGCAATAGTCGCATTATCATGGCCATTCTTTGTGTTGGCGATCTTGATTAATTGTTCACCCACATCACTAATTTTCTTGTGGCCCAGAAGCAGAGGCGCAATGTCTGTCTGCCAGTATTGGTCGACCTTGTCATAATCACTAAGGCCATCAGAACAAAGTAAATAAACCGTATCGCAGTCGATGGGAAAAGTTTGTGTCGTAGGGTGTAGCGATCGCGAAGGACTCATGCCCAGAGCCTGCACAAGCGCCCCTGCAGAAGGATAGGCAAGGGCATCTTGATAGAGAGCATAACCCAGACGAACTTCCCGGGAACCGAGATCATCATCATAGGTGACTTGATGGCAGCTGTTGGGGGTAATGCGATAGATACGAGAATCACCCACATGACTGAAATGAATATGGGGCTTGTTGATTAATGCCAAAACGACCGTTGTGCCCATCCGTTCCCGTTCACGGCGTTGTTCGGAGTCATTGGCGGCAGCAATGGCATCATTGGCCGCATAAACAGCCTCTGTAATTAAAGCTGGCGTTAGGGCATCAAGCTGTTTTGAAAGTTCTTGCTCTAGGGTTTTGATGGCAATTTCTGAGGCGACTTCGCCTTTGTCATGGCCGCCGATACCATCACAGACGATCGCCAGCGGAAAATTATGGTGGACCTTGCCGGACTCTGGAAAGCAAGCATCCTCATTATGGTCGCGGGTTGGCCCCGAATCCGTTTGGGTATAAAGGCTGTACTGATATTTATAGTGCGATCGCCCCAGTGCGGTGATCCCCGCCGCTAAAATCCCTTGCAACTGTTGTGGATTGGTAATTTTCCCCTGACTGAGATCCTGAGCAAGGCGCTGACAAAAGCTATGAATGCTCTTGTCAGTTTTGTCTAAAAGCCGTTGCCATATCTGGGCAATTGTTTGAAAATCAATGTGCTTTTTTTGAGTAAACGAAAGTGCTCGTATTTGAATGACACCGCCATTAACACCCAAATGGGCAAGATCATAAAAAGTGCTAATTGCCCCTTGTTCAAGAAAACTCGGTAGCATGGCCGCCATTTGTGAGAGCCAATTAAGTTGTTGGAGAGGCTCCGCCGATCGCCATGCCTCCGTCACCGGGGGAAATAGCTGGGGATGTTGGGGTAAACCGTTAGGGGCAAGGGGGATGGACGGATACTCAAGGAGCCAATAGCCTTTTTCCTTAGCTGTTAAACCAAAGACCCGCGGGCAATGGAGCAAATGGGTCGATAGTTTTAAATAACTTTCAATCTCTGGTGGTAGCTGATCCGTAACGGCTGGAGAGCTTTGGGGCTGGGTATCGAGCACAATACTAGGGTCATGGGTAACCCAGTAGCGATCGCCTAATAATGTTTGGGCTTTGGGTAAGGATTCCGGAGCAGCAAGGAGACGGAGATAACGCTTTAGCACGGGTGTTTGGCAGTCTGCACAGTGGGATTGGTGAAGAGATGCAATACCTAGACAGTCGCTTTTCGTGCAAGAAATCGTTACCTTAGAAATATCCATGTGTGTGCCTGATGGGGCAGATAATTTGGTGTCCTGATTATGACCAATTTAACGTATTCTTTGTACTTCATTGCCGATGATTCTTGCACCTGAGCAACGTCAAAAACTAGACCAAAGTGACGACCTATTATTTTATGATTATCCACGGTTGGTCACCCATGTCGACGATGGTTTTATCGAACAACTCACATCGCTCTATGGTGAACTGTTAACGCCGGACAGTCGAGTGCTAGATCTCATGAGTAGCTGGGTGTCCCATTTGCCTGATATGAGCTTTGCCCATGTGGCAGGCCATGGCATGAATGAAGAAGAGCTGGCAAAGAATCCACGCTTAGACCATTTTTTTGTTCAAAATCTCAATGATAATCCGCAGCTTCCCCTTGAAGATCAAAGTTTTGATGCGGTCTTGATTGCGGTCTCTGTGCAGTATTTACAGTACCCGGAGGCGATTTTTTCTGAAATCCAGCGGATCCTGACACCGGGAGGCCTATGTATTGTTAGTTTCTCTAATCGGATGTTTTATCAAAAGGCGATCGCCGCGTGGCGAGATAGCTCTGACTCGGATCATATTCGTCTAGTAAAGCGCTATTTCACTAGTATAGAAGGCTTTGGTGACCCCCAGGCGATCGCCAAACCACCGCAGCTCAACAACATTTTGCAGATATTGGGCATGGGGAACCGTGATCCCTTTTATGCCGTTGTGGCTCAGAAAATATAGCCAAATGTAGATGAATATTAACCAAACATGCTGTTTTCTACCGATAGTCTGCTGAATTCATAAATAAGCGCAGTAAGATAGAAAGGATAAGTCTGGCATCTGTAAATTCCATAGTATTTGTGTTTATTTTTGCTAAAAGACTTCAAGACAGTGCGTTTTCGCTATTAAACATCTTCTTTGTCTGAATTCACCATGAGTCCACTCAAAAACTCTTCCCCCGGCAAAGGTAATCTTCGTGCCTACCAAAATATTATGGAAACTTTGGTGCACCAAGAGATTCAGCGTCAAATGCAGAAGATGCCTGCGAAGCTGGTGAAATATATTGATGTTGCTGAGGTGGCGACCTTTGCCTTAAATCGTTTGCCACCCCTCTATGCTTCTAGTGAACAGGGTAGGGAAAGACAGGCAGCCAAGGGTCAGGTGAAGCTCAAACAAGAAGTTGCAACATCGGTACGTCAAGCCTTAGCAGCTGTACAGAGAGATCCGTTACGCAGCTCCACACCACTGCCCCCCGACCGCGATCCTCGCTACCAAACGGCAGAAAGTGCCTTGATTAAATTAGAAGAGTTACTACGACGTAGCCATCTCCTTGATCCTGAGTTACCCCAGCTAAACTGGGATAATCTTCAGTTGGCGATCGCCAAAGCCTTGAAACGCACCGCAGAACGGGGTATTGTTGACCGTCGCATTGAGCAACTTTTAGCTGAAAATGACTATGGACGCTACACTTCTTCCGTACATGACTGGACAGACGATCAATATCGCCTCTAAATCACCTTTTAAATAAGTCACCTCTTAAAAAGATTTTTTCTGTATGGTGGTAGACGGCTCTTTTATTAAAGAATGTATGTCTGCCGATTCCTTTGTTTATCGCTATCCTCCCCTCATTTCAGGTAAATTTCTTAAACGCTATAAACGCTTTTTTGCTGATATTGAACTAGACTCCGGCGAAATTATTGTTGCCCACTGCCCGAATACGGGGCCGATGACGGGCATTATCTGTGAAGTGGGTGCACCGGTGATGGTCTCAAAAAGTGATAACCCCAAGCGGAAGCTCGCCTACACTTGGGAAATGGTGCGATTAGGAGATCAGCAACCCACTTGGGTGGGCGTGAATACCACATTGCCGAATCGCGTGATTAAAACGATGCTCGCCGAACGACTAATTCCAGAGTTAGCCGGTCGCTATGATGAGATTCGTTCAGAGGTGAAATATGGCAAAGAAAATAAGAGCCGCATTGATTTCCTCTTGAGCCGTGATGGGCAACCGTCAATCTATGTGGAAGTAAAAAATACAACTTGGGCAAAAGGGTCACTCGCGCTATTTCCCGATACAGAAACGACCCGCGGCCAAAAACATTTACAGGAATTAATCGATATTTTGCCCGAGTCGAAAGCAGTCATGCTGTATTTCATTAATCGCAGTGATTGCGACCATTTTGTGCCGGGGGACAGCCGCGACAAAAAATATGGTGATTTATTCCGCGAGGCGATCGCCGCTGGAGTCGAAATTTTACCCTGTCGTTTCAAGATCACACCAGAAGGCATCCAATATTTGGGCGTTGCCCCTTGGCAAGCAACCGAACCCAATGATTAAAAAGCCAATTTACTGATAACTGATAACTGATATCTGTTCACTGATAACTGATAACTGTTCACTGATAACTGATAACTACCAACGGGAGGCGATCGGCATACGCCAACCAGTACCAAAAGCGCGGTCAGTAATTTTTAAACCCGGAGCCGCCTGACGACGTTTAAACTCAGTGCGATGTAAGAGTTTAAAAACTTGTTCAATAATTTTCGGGTCATGTCCTGCCTGAATGAGATCGGGGGTGGATTGATTTTGGTGGATAATCCGCCGCAAAATATCGTCGAGCGTATCGTAGGGCGGCAGGGAATCTTGATCCACTTGGTCAGGTCGCAGCTCCGCACTGGGAGGCTTGGTAATCACATTCTCTGGAATAATTTCTTGGTCGCGATTCAGCCAATGACATAGTTTGAAAACTAGGGTTTTAGGCACATCGGCAATAACCGCCAGACCACCATTCATATCGCCATAGAGGGTGCAGTAGCCAACTGCCATCTCTGATTTGTTGCCCGTAGAAAGGAGCAAATAGCCAAACTTATTGGCGATCGCCATCAGGAGATTACCGCGAATGCGGGACTGAAGATTTTCCTCAGCGACCCCAAATTCAGTGTCGGCAAATAATGGCTCCAGCATTTGATCAAACGCTCCCATACCCGTTGTGATGGGAATCGTTTTATGGTTGATTTCTAAGTTTTCGGCGAGGGCGATCGCGTCAGTAACAGAATGCTCTGAACTAAAGGGCGACGGCATCAGCACCCCCAGCACATTGTTGGCACCAAGGGCATCGGCGGCGATCGCCGCCACTAAAGCCGAATCAATACCACCACTTAAACCCAGTACCACCTTGCTAAAGCCACATTTCCAAACATAGTCCCGTAACCCTAAAACAAGGGCATAGTAGACCTCCGCTTCATCACATTCAAATTCCGGCGTAATCGTTTGGTGAAATTGATTGGATAAGGGCTTTTTGAGGCAGCTAATGTCGTGGAGAGACTGGTTAAATTCCAGAGCCATTAGCGCAGCTTTAAAGCTGGGGGCACGGCAGACAATTTTGCCGTGGGTATTGAAGGCCACACTACCGCCGTCGAAAATTAAATCATCGTTGCCGCCGATTTGGTTCGCGTAAATAATTGGGATTTGGTAGCGCCAAGCGGCATGGTGTAGCATCCCTTCCCGCAATCGTTGTTTGGCGATGGTGTAAGGCGAAGCAGACAGGTTAACGATGAGATCAACTTCTTCGTCAGCGAGCTGCTCTAGGGGATTAACTTCGTAGTTGCGTTTACCCCAAAAGGAATCGTCATTCCAGAGATCTTCGCAGATTGTCACCCCAATTTTGACGGGAATCGGCGGATTTAGTTTGGTTTGGTCGGCGCTGGGATAAAGATAAAACCAATTGGAAAGTTTACCCGCCTCAAAGTAGCGGTCTTCGTCAAAGACATCGTAGGTGGGTAGTAGCTGTTTATGGAAAATGCGCTGGACTTCGCCTTTATCAATGAGGGCGATGCTGTTGTGGAGGGGTTTTTCGCCATTGGCGATCGCCTGTTCATTGACCGTAGCCAGACCAACTAATACGGCAATAGTGGGGGGAGTTTTTGCGGCTAGTATTTTTAGCTCTTCCTGCATCCGCGCCACAAAGTCCATTTGCGTGAGGAGATCCCGTGGGGGATAGCCACAAAGGGAAAGCTCAGGTGTCAACAGAAGACGAAAGCCGGCGATCGCCGCAATCTCTGCCGCTTCTAAAATTTGGCGGGCATTTCCCTCTAAATCTCCGATGGTAGGGTTTAACTGGGCGATCGCAATTTTCATCTTCGGACAGTTTAAAGAGGTTTACGGGCAATGATGGTGCGGTGGCGGGGGTCGCTGGGAACCGTCGCTAAATAATCAAAGCCACCTTGTTTTAAATTATCTTCCACATCAAAGGTGTAATATTCGTCACTCCAAGGCTCTGTACTTTTCATTAATACAAATAACGCAGGGGGCAAACTTTGAATAACGGGGGACTTGGGGTTGTTATCGACGATCGCCAAACAGCCACCCGGTCGTAAAATGCGCAGACATTCTTGGAAAATTTCCCGCGTCGCCTGATTTGGTAATTCATGGAGGACAAATTGCAGCGTAATCACATCAAAGCTATTGTCCGCAAACTTTGTCGCCTCTGCTTTACCGTGTTGCCATTGAATCGCAGATTCCGGGTTCCGAATTTTTGCGACGGCTAACATGTAGGGCGATAGATCAAAACCAATGGTCTTAACGTCCGGCGATCGCCTTTTCAGGAATTCGTGTAGCGCAACGGTGGAGATACCGACAGAGCAACCAATGTCTAAAACATCATTGACTTCATTAGGCAAATATTCTGCCATGGCCTCAAGAAATGTATTACGCAATCTCGCTTGGGCAATGTCTGGTGTGAGGGGTTCATTTTTCCAGACACGCAGTGCCATTGATTCTGTGGCGGGGGCGGCTTCAACTGCTGCTTTCCAGCAAAGATTTCCCGCATCATAAGCATGGAAAGGCACATTGTAATAATTAGGATATTCCAGCTCTGGATCAGCGATTTCCTGAAAATACTGTTCTGCTTGAGCTTGGTCAAAATCCTTTACGGTCTGTCGCCAAGGGATGCCATTTTTTTCCGCTGTTTTGATCAAAACTTGACGCGCCTGATATTTCATGAGGCTGTACAGAGGTTTTGTCTTAATCAGTAGATTGACGAGACGGGATAACCAGTCTTCCCCGGCCCAATCGGGCTTTTTTTTGGCGATCGCAGTTTGAGGCATGAAAAAAGATTTAAAACAAAATTAAAAAGTTTCGATCCATTCTACTGCCATTACTCTCGCGCCATGGGCGATCGCCAGTTGGAGATGAGCTAGTCTTACCCGAAAGTCCATGACGTTCATTCGTCTAATCTATTTATTTTGCCGAGCATCGCGTCAAGTTAAAGCAATTTCGAGCTAATTATTCCTCATTGGAAGTTGGGCGAATCCCGACAGTTAGCCCATCGGTCACAAAGTTACCGTTCACCAATTGATAAACTAAATCAAACTCAATCACTGGAGATGTTTCAAAATAGCCAACGACTCGCAGATTATTTGCTGCATCTAGGGTTGGCTGCACAGAGAATATGGGTGAAAACTCTACAACACCGCCAAAATCAACACCATATTCCCGGATTGGTTGGAAAGAAAGAAATAGATCCTCTTCGGAATTGTTCGCCTGAAATTCTTCGGAGGCAAGACTACGCAGGACGGAGTAATCGGCGGTTAAATTAGCTTGATTTAGGGCAACTAATGTTGTCTTAACTAATGTGTTGACAAAGGTTTCGTCATTTTCGTTGGTGATCGCTGGTCTTAGACTTTGTTCTGTCGCGGATTGTGCCATGGCTCTAGGGGGAGCAAAATATGGGACTGACAGGAGAACGAAGCTACCGAGCAAACCCTTGAGACAAATCTGAGCTAATGAAGACTTAAGCAATGTCATTACGGTGATAAAAAATAGTAAACAGACTTAAAAAAACGACGTTAGATCAAGACCTAAGGTTTCGATGGGTAAAGGTCTAACGCCCTAGAATTTCTAGATTTCTTCATCATATCTGATCGTTTTAAAGGAGAATCTCCCAGTAAAGGTCGATGTTCATTGCATGGGGCGATCGCCACCGATTGCATTTACAAAATAACGTCAGTTATGGATAAGAATATAGCCAAAATTCTTTAGAGAAAAGGAGACACGGAGAGGGAGAGACACGGGGAAGCCACGAAAATTTGCATTTTTTGAAAGCTAGTAGGATTGTTTGCATAGAAACATCTCCCGATCTCTTGCTCTCCCATTCACCGCGTCGTACTTCCGAGCATGCTTAAGCAAAACTCACGTAAAATAGGAATTTGTGTTATATTCATATTCGGCTCGGATTCATGCGATCACAACGCCCAAACCTTGTCAGGACCGGAAGGTAGCAGCAATACGGGATGCTTGGGATAGGCGTGGACTCCGGGTCTTTTGCTTTTAATGCGAAATTCGACACGGATAAATTCACGCACAGCTCAATATTTTTCTTTACTCAGAACGAAAACACTCCCTTCATTGCCTCTACCGATGCGCAGGTCTTCGTCGAGATAGGTAATTTCTAGCCAGCCGTTATTTTCTTTACTGTTAATGCCGAAATCGATGGGCAGAAATTTTTTGCCGGAGATGAGACTGTCAATGAGTCCTTTCGGGAAGCGGTAATCCATGAGCCGTTGGGAACCGACTAAAAAGCGATGGAAAAAGACGTTGACACGTTTGTCGGAAACGATTTCTAAGCTTGCTTCCACAAGGACTAGGCCTTCGAGAAATGGGATGCCTTCGACTTCGGCAATGTTATAAATTTTGTTTTGTTCTGGACGGATACATTGGTAAACCTGTCCGAGTTGCATTAACGGAAAACGGTTGATCCCGAGGATGCCGTTGCTGGTGGTATAGACAAGTCGCCAGTCACCTTCTAGAAGTTTGGGGGCTTCTAGGGGTTTGGGGGTGGGATTTTGGTCTTCGAGGCGATCGATGACGGTGAGGATGTTAGCACGGTCAACTTCTGTGGTGAGGAGTCCTCTATTTTTCCCGGCGACGATTTCTAGCAGGTCGGTTTTAAGGGTCATTAAACGGACATTTTGTAGTAGCAAGCGATACTTATTTATTTTCCCACATTGCCCGGTGATCCGAGGAGAAAGGCGAGGTTATCGCGGTGAATGATGGTATCGGCTCCGGTGTAGCCTAAAATTTCGGTGATTTGTTTGGAGTGTTTGCCTTTGATTTTGGCGATCGCCGCACTGTCGTAGTTGACTAATCCTCTGGCGATCGCCTGTCCATTTTTGTGACACAACTCTACTGCGTCATTAACACTAAAGTTGCCTTCGGTTTTGATGATGCCTGCGGCGAGGAGGGATTTTCCTTTGGTGAGGAGTGCTTTTGCTGCGCCGTCATCGAGGTACAGTTTGCCTTGGGGAACGAGTCCGTAGGCGATCCAACGTTTGCGAGAATTGTCGGTTTGGGGGTTGGCTTCGAAGTGGGTGCCGATATCGTCGCCTTGAATAATTTTGATGAGGTTCTGGGGTGTTTTGCCTTGGGTGATGACGGTGCGGACTCCGGCATTGGTGGCAATTTTGGCGGCGGTCAGTTTGGTTTGCATGCCGCCTGTGCCCCATTGGGAACCGCTAGAGCCTGCGTCTACTTGTAGCTGTGATAGTTCGGTCGGGCTAACGAGGGGAATGGGTTTCGCGTCGGGATTGTGGCGGGGATCGGCGGAATAGAGGCGATCCACATCGGTCAAAATTACCAGCCAATCGGCATTCACCAAGCTCGCAACCAAAGCCGACAAAGTATCGTTATCGCCAAATTTGAGTTCATCGACGGCGACGGTATCGTTTTCATTCACAATCGGGATTACGCCCAGCTCCAACATGGCATTGAGGGCTTCTTGGACGGTGAGATAGGAGGTGCGATCAACAAGGTCTTTTCTCGTTAACAAAACTTGGGCGATCGCCTGTTGCAGACTGGTAAATAGATCATCGTAAAGACGAATTAATCTGCCCTGACCAACGGCGGCAACGGCTTGTTTAACGGCAATTTTCTTGGGGCGTTCCGACAGATTGAGGCGACCACAACCCACACCCACAGCGCCAGAAGACACCAGAATCACGTTGTGTCCCATTTGCTTTAGGCGCGTTAATGTTTCGACTAATGTGCCAATGGTTGCAAGGGCAAGCATCCCTGTTTCTGGATCGGTCAGACTCGATGTGCCAATTTTTACAACAATTGTTTGAGACATTTCAGTGAACAGTTATCAGTTATCTATCAATTATCAGTAAACACCTAGAAGAACAACCGTGCCAAAGAAGAGAGCTGCTTGACAAAATATACCGCCTGCTCCTTCGTGTTCAGTTGATAAAAACTTGCTAAGATTATTAATCAAACCAAAAAACATAACCAAAACCTATGTCAACCCTAAACCTAAAAGAAGCATGGCTATCCCTTCCTGACGCAGCTCAAGAGCCAGTTGTCGGGAAAATATTGATGCCAGCTCTCATTCGTGCTTTAGGTTACTTAGATGATGAATGTTATCCAGAATTTAAGACAGGTAAAGGTGGCGATAAAGTAGATTTTGCCATTCGCTGCAGCAAAGGTTACGAAGATAGTTTTTTAATTGCGCCAAAGAATCCATATGTTTTAATCGAGATTAAAGGTCGCGATATTAACTTGGAGCAAGGTACAAGTTATAAAAAAACAGTTAATCAAATTCGGAAGTACTTGCACTCTTCTGCTAAACATTCAAGAAGTGCAAAATGGGGCATTATTACTAACGGAGATAATATTCAATTGTTTAGACGACATGGTCTAGTTGTTTATCCTTACACGCAAAATCTTAAGCTTACAGCAGACAATATTCAGCAAAGAATCGCATTAATTAAGTACTATTTAGAGAACGAAGAGAAAGCACTATCTATTGCCGTATATAACAACAAGGGAGGTGTTGGTAAAACGACAACAGTCATTAACCTTGCAGGAATTCTTTCTTTGCCGATTGGAAAAAGAGAAAATCCATTGGGATTTGCAAAAAAAGTTTTGGTTGTAGATTTTGACCCCAATCAAAAAGATCTGACTGATTTACTTGAAGTTAAGCCTAACAATGTGACTCTTTCCAAGTTTATTCAGGATCATAAAAACAATAATATAAAAGATGTTATTTCTCGTTATAGGCTACTAACTAAAAGTGGTAAAGAATATGGGTTTGATATCTTACCTGTTGATGACGATTTGCATTCGGGACAAAATGAGTATATCAAGTATCTAAATCGCAGCTTTTTACGTAAAGCACTGACAGAAGTCAAGAATGATTATGACTATATTCTGATAGATTCTCCGCCCGGAAGAAATTTATTTACGGAGGAAGCAATTGCTGCATCAGATGTTGTTTTAATGCCATCTAAACATAATGGTATTGCCTCATTCAAAAATGCAGCCGTAGCTATGACAACTATGTTTCCTGACTTAGGAGAAGCTCGCAGAGATGCTGAGTTTGAGAATACTCATGATTCAATTCGGTATTTAGGTGATCCAATTCCATTACCGATTTTCTTTAATGGTGAATCTATTACACCAACTCAGAAAGAACAGGCACAAAAGGCAATTCTTTCAATTGTAAAAGCGGCGAGAAAAGAAGAACAAATTGACTTGATGAAATTCTTTTTTCCAAAGTATACAAACTCCAGAAAAAATCTTGATATTTTTGTAATGCCTAGCTATGCTCATATTGCATCCGCGGCGTTCTCTAGTCGCCCAGCAGTTTTTACGAGTAAAAAGGCTCGTGAATATTATAGAAATCTAGTTCGGGAATACTTTATCTAATGAAACAAGAAATTGGGTCACTTCTTCATTTATACCTTGATGAAATAGAGACTAATTTACCAACAGAATCCCATGACTTTCTGATCAATAGTGCTGCAAATGCAATTAATGAAGCTGACGGTAGAAATTGGATACCTGTAATTGTTAAACAAACAGGTTCGGATTCTTATGAAGTGATTGCTAACAGTTTTGTTTTTGCAGCGGCTGAAGAAGCAGGCTTAACAAAGGTATGGTGCATCGTTGCAGATCATGATAAGAAAACAGAAGTAGCAGCTCAAACTTTGTCCCAAGAACTAGTTGGAAAAGTTGATTTAGCTGTGGCTTCTCGTGACGAAATTAAGACGGCTTTGGACTATCTAATTACTCGTCCCCTAAACCCTCTCAAAGGTGTCAATCTAGCTGCCGCCACAGAAAAAATTGATGCGGCTTATACTCAGTACTGGAAAGAAAATCTTTCTGATATCACTAAACTTGGATGTGGCATTACTACTCGTAGTAGAAAGAAACTAAATATTCTTAGAGAAGTTTTTTATGTTACTCCACAGCCTTTGCCAGACGTAATTACAGATTGTGCTTGGCTAGAGACTTTTAATGCTACTGAACTTAAAAAAATGGCAAAGAAACGCGGTTTTTCTGGTTACAGCAAGTTCAAAAAAGCTGAGTTAGTTAAATTGCTTTCGACTGAGGAATAAATTTAAAGTTTTTGTAAGGCTAATTTTGCGGCTCCGACCATGCCGGCGCGGTTACCGAGTTCTGCGGTGACGAGTTGGAGATCGATGCGGGAGGAAGCTAGCACCCGTTTTTTGATTTCTGCTCTGGTGGCGGGTAAAAAGAAATCGCTACTGGCACTGATGCCGCCGCCGATAATCACCATTTCTGGCGTGAAAATATAAATTAGGCTGGTTAAACCCGCACCGAGTAGAGCGCCGTATTGTTCCCAGTGGGCGATCGCCTCAGGGTCTCCTTTTGTGGCAAGGCGACCGAGTTGGGCTGGCTCACGACCGGACAATCTTTTAATGCCATTAATCGAGCAATATTGTTCAAAGGAGCCATTGTTACCGCTGTTGCAGGGGGGGCCATCGGGATTTAGGGTGATCAGACCCAGCTCTCCCGCCGCACCGTAATGCCCCATAAATAATTTGCCATTGAGAATGATTGCCCCACCGACCCCAGTACCAAGGGTGATCAGTAGAAGATTTTGGTGATTGCGACCTGCCCCCAGCCAAGCTTCACCAAGCCCTGCACAGTTGGCATCATTGTTGAGGGTGACCGACAAACCCGTTTGCTTTTCCACCAAATCTGCGAGGGGGACATCATGCCAACCGCTGAGATTAATCGCCACCCGCGCAATGCGAGCTGTACCGTCCACTGGCCCCGGAATACCGATACCCATGGCCTTACATTTTTTGTCGGCATTTAGGTCATTGGCAAGTTCGGCGATCGCCTCAGCCACAGCCATTGGTGTGCTCGGTTGGGGTGTGGCAATTTTGCGCTCCTCAATGCAAGAGCCGTCCACGTGAAAGCGACCCGCTTTAATGCCAGTACCGCCAAGATCAATGCCGATTACGTCCGTCATCTAGTCCAGTGCTCCATCGGTCAAATTATTGAGGCCATAGACATGGCGGCGACCAGCAAGGGCAACTAATTCCACTTCTTTTTCATCACCCGGCTCAAAACGCACCGCTGTGCCAGCAGGAATATTGAGGCGCATTCCCTTTGCCGCATCGCGATCAAAACTGAGGGCAGCATTCACTTCAAAAAAATGAAAATGAGACCCAATTTGAATCGGGCGATCTCCGGTATTTGCGACTGAGAGAACCTTCGTTTCGCGACCGACATTTAGTTCAATCTCACCCTCAAGCGGTTTCAACTCTCCCGGAATCATGGCGATCGTCTCCAAAAAACTTTTTCTTATCCTAACCCCCAAGCCTCATCCTGCATCACCCTAGTCACCATAAGATTTGCAACGATTTAGGGTTGCTATAATTCTGGTAGGCAACCACTGCAAATTTACATAAATGGGCAAACGCCATTTCAAAAAAGCCATTGTTTCCTTGCAAGCAAGAATTGACGAGCATCAAGTCAAAATAAAAACAGAACTCGAAAAAGATCTGCCGGATCAAGGTCTCATTCACCACTGGCAGAAAGAAATTGCAGCATTTCAAAAAGGTATTCAGCAAGCAAAAAAACGTTTAGGTAAGCGCTAATGCAATTGGTAACGAAAACTCTGAACATTCAAAATGAGACACTCAATACTCTGCTTTCAGAATTACAAGAGGAATGTCAAAACGTCATTTCTCTAACTCACCAATTACAGCTTCAAGATTTGAGCGATCGCCAACGCGGCGAAATTTTATCCCAACTACTCGTTTCTACCATTCACTTAAACACTCACTGCGACCAAGATCTACAGGATCTAATTGCCGACGAAATAGAAGTGTTGCCTGATTAGAAATAGACAGTGGCAGAAAATCATCGATGTTAAACAGGGAAGCGTTTCATCTTAGTGACCGCAGCCTTGGCCGCTCTCATGAGGTCTGGATTGATTTCTGGAATTTGCGGGATTTGCCAAAGCACATCCACCGTGCGTCGTAACATCCGCACAATATCACCCTCATCAAGACTGGTGCTTTCGCAGAGTTCTGTCCAGTCAGCACCCAACGCCCACTGCTCCACGAGACCCACAAACTTACTTTCTAGCCAAACAGGCATCGTCACACTGCTATGTTTTTGAACTTGGTATAGCTGGCGGCGCAGTTCCCAGAGACTAACAGGATTTTGGCCTTGGTCTTTTTTCCGAATGCCGAGCACTTCCAAAACAGGCTGGGGTTGGGGATAGTCCGTCCAACTATCGCCCCGGGGCGGCTCACTAATAATGGCGCAAATGGCGGCGGCGAGATGTTCTGGTGCCAACTGATTTAACTGCCCAGACATCAAACATAGCGCTAACCACAATTCATTTTCCCCACGAATCGTTGCCGCTGCTCGCCCTAAAGCGGTTGGGGTGTACTGATCGAGGGCGTTAAAGTCCTGCAACACCTGAATGAGATTTAGAAAATCCTGCCAATAGTAGGAGCGCTTGCTGGAATGCTGACGATATAAGGTTTGGCGACGATTTAGCTCCTTGAGTAATTCCTTACGGCGTTGGTGACGTTTCAGTAATTTACCCGGTTTGTCTAGCTGACTTAAAGGGGATGCGGCGAACTGGGCTTTTACTGCTTCCATGCGCTGACGTTGGGCGGCGACTTCGGGCATTTCGATCAGTTCTGTGGTGTGGTCGCCAATGAGTCTGACGAGGGGGTAGGCTTCCTTGTCGATTTTGCCATTTTTACCCAGCTTGAGGGTTTCGTCCACAGGCAAAGGGATTTGTTCTAATTTTTCGGCGGGATATAGTCCTTCGTTTAAGGCGGCAATGTCATTGGCTGTGACTTGATACCAGCGTTTATCGATCCCCAGACAAAGCATTGTGGGGCGATCGCCATCGTCTAGTTGCTCGACTAAAACGGCAGTGACAGGATCTTTAACGCGGAGATTTTTGCCCTTGAGATGCAAGATCGAACCTAGGGGCAGCGTCTCAATAATCGGCGCTAACATTTTCTTGGTTTCGGCTTCGGCTTGGTCGCTTAAAATTCGCAGCAAACGTTCTTCTTCCTTGAGACGTTCTTTGAGTTTGCTGTAGCGATTAAATTCTTTTTCCGAAATGCTGGCAAGGTCGATATCAATGCGGGCAATTTCTGTCGTCAGTTCGGCGATCGCCTCCTGTTCCGGACTCAGTTTTTCCTGAACCTGATATTCCGCAAAACTACGAGATAGCAACTCCTTCGACTCTTCGAGAGTGTGTTTTTGTAGCAGATTCAGCACCATGCCATAGGACGGCGTAAACCAACTGCGTAGGGGCTCAGCCTCAGACAGAGCAAGGCGAGCTGCTTCCTTCGCCCCCTCAAAGGGTGTTTCGATCGTGACCACATAACCGACCTTATCCATGCCCCGTCTCCCTGCCCGTCCCGCCATTTGCAGAAACTCAGACGGCGTAAGCATTCTATGGCCATCATCGCTACGTTTGGAGAGAGCAGAAATAACCGTGGTTCGGGCTGGCATATTAATTCCCGCCGCCAAAGTCGCCGTCGCAAAAACCAACTTCACCAAATTCATCTCAAAGAGTTTTTCGACCAACTCCTTCCACGCTGGCAAAATGCCGGCATGGTGCGCCGCGATGCCCCGCAACAATGGTTCGATCTGGCCGGGACGAGCGAACTTAGACTCCTTCCCAAAAAATTCCCATAGCTGGTGACGTAATTCGAGATTTGCTTGGAGATAATCAACCAGCTTTTCGGTGGAGAAAGGATTTTTCGCAATAAAGTCGAAAAGTAAGGCCTTTAGTTCGGTTAGCTCACTGCATTGTGCCAGAATTTTTTCCTGCAATTTCGGCTGACTATCGAGGAAAAAGTGCAGTAGCGTTGCTTCAACGAGTTTGGCTTCCTCTGGAGTCACAAGGGTGACATCATCCAGCTGAGTGACCGAACGATCACAGCCCCGACGACTAAAAATAATGTAGATCGCAGGCAACAAATCCTGTTGCCGTAGCTGCCGCACAATGGTAAATAGACTAGGGCAATCTTCGCGACGACGTTTACGCCGTTTACCTTGGGGAGCATTGTCGCGCGATCGCAACTTGGGATTCATTTTGCTGCCCTTGCTATCAAAGAGCGGAAATAAACCTTTCTTACTACTAAAAAAGAATTTGAGGGGAACAGGGCGATGGTCAGAATCAATGAGTTGGCAGCGATGAACTTCACTTTCGGGATGATCTTCGTGGGCGGCAAGGCGGGTGCGATTAATCCAAGCGGTAAAAATTTCTGGGTTACCGATGGTTGCAGAGAGCGCCACAATTTGTACTTCCGACGGGCAATAAATAATGGACTCTTCCCACACCGTGCCGCGCCCGCGGTTACTAATGTAATGGCATTCATCAAGGATGACCGTTGACACATTCGTCAGGGATGTCCCGACTTGACCAATGGGTGTTTCGTAGAGCATATTCCGAAAAATTTCGGTGGTCATCACCACAATGGTGGCCTGGGCATTGATAATCGTATCGCCTGTGATCAGGCCGACATGTTCTTTGCCGAAGGTTTCACTAAAGTCCCGTAGTTTCTGGTTTGACAGAGCCTTGAGGGGGGTCGTGTAGAAAACTCGCTGCCCCTGGGCGATCGCCCGATGGATCGCATATTCGCCAATCACTGTTTTGCCAGAACCTGTCGGGGCACAAACGACGACAGATTTATCGGCATCAAGGGCGGCGATCGCCTGCCGCTGAAAATCATCAAGTTGAAACGGAAAAATTTCTTCTAAATTTAATTGCAACCTAACCTACCCTCTTGTCGATTCAGAGCTTAGTAGCCTTATCAGTCACTACTTTTTGAATCGTTTTTATTTGTGATGTTTTACTCACTCAATATTATAAATCTAAACTTTACGGGATGTCGTCCCCAAGTGCTAATGACTTAATAATTTAAACATCCAGCGAATCAAAATTGTCTGCACCTTTAAAAGATCTGTTTTATTTTATTGCTCAATGAAAAATAGAAAAAATTATCTTTGTGCCTCAATCCGGTTGAGTACCTCTTGAATATCTTTAATACGGATCGGCTTAGTTAAATAGCCATCCATACCAACATCAAGGCATTTTTGAAGATTTTGTGCCTCCGCATTCGCCGTCATCGCGACAATTTTAGGTTGAGTCCCTTGATATTCATGGCGAATCCATTCTGTTGCCTGAATCCCATCAACCCTAGGCATTTGAATATCCATGAAAATAAGGTCATAGGGGTGTTTTTGTATGATTTCAATGGCTTTTTGGCCATTCTCGGCAATGTCAGCTGTGTAGCCTAGTTTTTTGAGGGTTAATACTGCAACTTTTTGATTAACAATATTATCTTCTGCAATTAAAATTTTAAGATCGGAAGAGAAAGATTCTGCTGGACTTTGACCTTCTGTATTCCCTAAGGAGTTTGATTGTTTTGCCTGCTTTGAATCATTAAAGATTTTATGTAAATGATGGATCAAAATATTGGGTTTTAAAGGCTTATTGAGAAAAGCGGTAAAGTCGATATTGCTGAGCATATGGATATCTGGTAAGTCATTATCACTGAGGAGCAGAAAAGGTATCTGCTGGGCATTGGGCTGTTTGCGTAGCTCGATGGCAAGACTGATACCGTCAATTTCTGGCATTTGCCAGTCGATGAGCACTAAATCAAAGTTAGTTTGATCTTGCAGAAGGGCGATCGCCTGTTGTGGATCTTGGACGGCGATCGCCTGTGCCCCCCACCGTGAAAACTGCTGTGTCAAGACATCACCGAGGAGTTGATTATCGTCCACAATTAAAATCCGTTTATTGTCTAAATGAATCGACGATTTTAGTGAGTTGCGAACCACGCTAGGCGCAATGATTTGACAGTAAAAAGTTGAGCCTCGACCCATTTCACTATCCACCCAAATGGAGCCGCCCATCAATGCCGCTAAACGCTGGGAGATTACTAGCCCTAGGCCAGTGCCGCCATATTGACGTGTTGTTGAACTATCGACCTGACTAAAGGCTTTAAAGAGACGATCTTTTCGCTCAGGTGGAATGCCAATCCCTGTATCTGCCACAGAAAAAAGTAACTGTCTTTCTTCTGACTTTTTGTCATCCTTTGAAGACACAGACACAACAATTTCACCACTGGTCGTAAACTTAAAAGCATTACTTAAAAGGTTTACAAGGATTTGGCGAATTCTTGTTGCATCTCCTTGAATATATTCTGAAGCATCTAAGCGCCAATCAAAGATGAGTTCAATTCCTTTTTCTTTCGCGACATAAACAAATAAACTAATAGCCTGTTCAAAACATTCTCGCAAATTTAAGATCGTATATTCAAGTTCTAATCCACCTGCATCAATTTTAGAAAAATCTAGGATGTCATTAATGATATCCATTAAGGAATTGCCGCTATTGCGAATAATCTCGACAAAGTCTTGTTGTTGAGGGTTTAGAGTCGTATCAAGGAGTAAATTTGTAATGCCAATTACTGCATTCATGGGCGTTCGAATTTCATGGCTCATGGTCGAGAGAAATTCGCTTTTTGCGATGTTTGCGGCTTCGGCTGCTTGTTTTGCTGATGTCAGTTCTGTAATGCTTTGTTCTAAATAGTGGCTTTGCCGTAGGGCTGTTACGTCTGAAACATTGAGGAGGTGCTGTAGGGTATTGACCTCTGATTTTAGTGCTTGGATTGCCTGCTCTGGAGGAGGAGAAAGTTGTTTCTTTTGGGATGAAAAAACTGCGTCATAACTAAAGGGTAATATTGATAGTTTGATGCTTAAAGCTAAGGGGTCAAAAAGTTGGGCGATCGCCGTCGGAATGTAAATTTTAGAAAATAAAAGTACAAAAAAGAATTCTCCATTTGGTAATATTCCGCCGAAGGCAATTACGGATTGAATATTATAGGGAATGACAAAATTTATTTGATGGGGAATAAATTCACTATCTTTGGCCTGTTCTATATGAAAAATATTGTATGTTTTTTGATCTAATGCCTCTATATGAGAAGCTGTTTTTTTTCCAATTAATTCATCTGGTGTCAAACCAAGTTGCGTCATTAATTGAGAAACCATCGGGAATTCTTTGATGCCTTCGGCGCTAAATAAAGGAATAATTTGATGGCCGACAGAATTACGGCGATCGCGCCATTTTGGGTTACTACCTTGGGTCGCTAGGAGTGTTAGGCAAATCAGCTCTGGATTCGTCTTTTCTTGACCAAAATTAGACAACATTAATTGTTTTAATTCTGGCTCTAAATCTTCATATTTATGGGTCTTAAAAAAGCGTACTAAAACACAAGCATGGTCGCCTGTTGGCGTGCGTAATTCGTTGTATAAATAATTAACAACTCGTTGGGCAACGGTTTCCATGGACTCGGACTGTCTAGACATGTGACGCAATGCCAAGCTGAAGTTTACCATTGCCTCCGTATTAAATTTGCTTAAATCAACCATGCTACAAGTGATGTGGAGACATCAAGACTTACTGTTGTATTCGTACTCATTCATCAAGATGCGTCGTCGGCATAGCCCGGAATATTTATTTTGCACTTTGCAGCACTAACCCACCGGCGATCGCCATCACGATGACATTCGGTAGCCATGCCGCCAAAATCGGGTGAAGATAGCCCGCAACCCCTGCTGAACTAATCATAAACGCCAAAAAATAATACCCAAAGATCAAGACAACACAGAGACCAAAACCCGTCGCTTTACCTGCACTCTGAGGTCTCAACCCAATGGCCGCACCGACAATCCCCAGCGCTAAACAAATAAACGGAAAGGAGATTTTTTCTTGGAAGCGCACCCGTAGTTTTTGATACCAGCTTTCGTTGCCATCTAGATCAGTCGCGAGCTCCTGCATATAAGCCCGAAGTTGCCAAAGACTCATATCTTCATGCTTTGGCTTGTCATTACTATCTTCATCAACGAGATCAGACCCCAGTTGAATTTGATGGTGATCAAAGCGCAGGACATTTTGGTAGGAACCGTCGGCATCAATAAAATAAATAATGCCATCTTGAAAATTCCATTGATTGCGCGGTAAATCCCATCCTGCTGATTCTGCGGTCATAATTTGGTTGATCGTACCGTTGGAGCGGTCAATAATCGTTAAATCCCGCATCTCTTCGCCGTCAAATTCTGCTGCGTAAAATAAGCGTTTGAGAACGTCGTCTTCTCCATATTCCGGGTAAATTACTTTCTCATCACGGAAGGGAAATTGTCTTTGCTGAAAGGCGTTTTCAAGGGTAACTGTGGCTTGGTAATTCGCGAGGGGAATCACTTGATCTTTAAAGATAAAGGTAATTGCTGTGGCGATAATGCTAAAGAGTAGCGCGGGTAATACTAAACGATAAACACTTAATCCCAAGCTGCGCAGTGCAATAATTTCACTATCACTGGATAAACGACTGTAGACAATTAATGTGGCCAAAAGGACTGCCATCGGTAGGGCGAAGCCGATGAATTCTGGCATCTTTAGGGCCATTACTTTTAGGGCAACACTAAACAGGAGCCGCGATTCGCGCACTTGGGCAATGAGATCAAAGAGACTGCCGACGGCAATGCCGAGGGCGGAAAATAAGCCTAGGCCGAAGATAAAGGCAAGGTTTAGTTCTCCGATGATGTAACGATCAATGACGGGGATTTTGTTGAAGAGGTCTTTCATTGTCGCGGCAGGGTCTCAATAGCAGCGGTAAATATCTCGATGTTGTGGTTCAGTTCTTTGGCGATCGCCAATCCCTGTTGCCACGAAATGAGGGCACTGGGATATAACCCTGAGTTTTCATAGAGTTCCCCTAGGGTGGCATAGGTTTCCATCATGCCGTAGCGATTATAGCTTTCATTTTGTACGATTAAGAGCTGCTCATATACTTGCATTGCAAAGGGTTCATTGTCTTGGGTGAGGTACACTCGAGCCAGTTGGTGTAGGGCATCCTCTGCCACTTCAAGGTACTTCAATTCCCAAGCGAGGGCAAAGGCAAATTCATTGGCATCAATGGCCAGATTGTAGTCTGCAATGCGGTGGGCGTTTTTGGCAATTTTGAGATAAATGCTGGCTAATTTTTGATAATCCAACTCCTGTAAATAAAGGGGCGGTAATTGGCGTTGGACGCGCAGGGCTTCGGCGGGTAGATTAATGGTTTCGTATAAAGTTGAAAAATGTTCGCGATCGCCGATGGTTAGAGCATTTAGCGCTTCAATTTCACCATAGGCGGCGAGGGCTTCTTCGTAGTTAAACCAATCGGCGGCGAGTTGGGCAATGAGTCTCAAGATATCTGCTTTGTAGGGATCATCGAGGGTTTCGAGGTGGCTACGGTACAGTGCGATCGCCGCTCCTGAATTGCGCAGTTGCTGGTAGGCCTCGGCGAGGGGAATTAATAAATTTTCGTTACTCGGATAATCCTCGGCGCGAATGGCATCTAGTCTTTTGGTGATGGCACGGGCATCTTCGATGCGGTTATTTTCCCAGGCGATCGCCCCAATTTCTCCGAGGGATTCGATTTCACCTTGGCGATCCGGCAAAAGTTGCAACAACAGTAAATGGCGCAGCCAGTCGGCGAAAGCGAGTTCCGGCAGTTGCTCCTGCCACTTAACATAGCCTGATAATTTCAAATCCTCTGCTGTACGACTAATGCGACCTGTTTCGAGGGGACTCAAATCACGATCTGCTTCTGCAACAGCCGTCGGCACTAGCGGATCAGCCAAAGGATTTTCTAACGGTGAAACTGCCGGCGCGGCGATCGCCCCTAACTGCCCAAAAATTAACGTTGCACTAAACGAAAGTAAAAGTTGTCGATAACGATTGGTCATGGGGACTTCTATACTTACAATGACTAGGAACCGGTTCTCCCGCTGTCTGAGATTGCGCAATTATGTCTACGATAAAAGCCACCGTTGAACAGAAAAACGACCTCGATAACCCGCAATATTATTTTAATCGTGAATTGAGCTGGCTTGAATTTAACAACCGTGTGCTCAGTGAAGGTCTAGACGAACGAAACCCCCTCCTAGAACGGCTCAAATTTTTGGCGATTTTCAGTGATAATCTCGACGAATTTTTTATGGTGCGGGTTGCCGGACTAAAACAGCAAGTCGAGGCTGGTGTCACAAAACTCTCCTTTGACGGGCGATCGCCATCCCACCAGCTTGTTGATATATATGCCCGTTTAAAAGAACTTGTCCAACGCCAAGACCAACATTTTCAACATACCCTGAAACCCTGCCTTGCCGAAAAAGGAATTCATCTCGTTGATTATTTAGATCTAAACCGCGAACAACGCAACTATCTCCACAACTTCTATGAAGAATCAATCTTTCCCGTTTTAACCCCCCTCGCCGTTGACCCCAGCCATCCCTTTCCCCACATTTCAAACCTGAGCTTAAACCTCGCCGTTGTCATTAAAGAACCCGGCAAAGACGAACAAGAACGCTTTGCACGGGTTAAAGTACCCAAGAATTTTCCGCGTTTTATCCAACTCCCCACAGAACTGTGTTATTACCCAGACCAAGAAGCCGCCGCTTGGGTCGGTGTGCCCCTCGAACAAGTGATTTCCCACAATCTCGATAGCCTCTTTCCTGCCATGGACATCCAAGAATGCTATTCCTTTCGAGTGACGCGCAATGCTTCCCTTTCCGTCGAAGAAGATGAAGCCGATGACTTGATGATTGCCATCGAAGAACAGTTGCATATGCGGCGGTTTAGCGGCTCCGTGGTGCGCCTCGAAATCCACCATTCCATGCCCGAAGATGTGCGGCAAATGCTAATGCAAGAGATGGAACTAGAAGAAACAGATGTCTACGAAGTAGAAGGACTAATCGGTCTAAATAGCCTTTTTTCCTTCTTAGGTTTACCGATGAATCACCTGAAGGATAAACCTTGGAAACCCCTAACACCTGCATGGCTTGATGCCGTGGGGACAGCGCGTGCTGCGGATAATTATGGCCCTAGTATTTTTGAGTTGATCCGCCAGAGCGATCGCCTCTTGCATCACCCTTACCATTCCTTTGCCTCCACCGTCCAAGCCTTTATCGAACAAGCTTCCCAGGATCCAAAGGTGCTCGCCATTAAAATGACCCTGTACCGGACATCCGGTGATTCGCCCATCATTCAGGCTCTAATTGATGCCGTGCGAAATGGCATTCAGGTGGCGGTTTTAGTGGAGCTAAAAGCTCGTTTCGATGAGGAAAATAACATTAACTGGGCAAGGACACTGGAGCAAAAAGGCATTCACGTTGTTTATGGTTTAGCCGGCCTAAAAACCCATACCAAAGTTGTCCTTGTTGTCCGCGAAGAAAAGAAAAAAATCCGCCGCTATGTCCACATTGGCACAGGAAATTACAATCCAAAAACCGCAGGTCTCTACACTGATCTCGGTTTGCTCAGTTGCCGGGAAGATTTGGGGGCTGATCTCACTGAATTATTTAATTTTTTAACCGGTTATTCGCGTCAAAATTCCTACCGCAAGTTGTTAGTTGCCCCTGTCACATTGCGATCGCGCATGGTAGAGATGCTGGAGCGGGAAATGGAACAGGTCAAAACCTACGGTTCTGGCCGCGTCGTTGCCAAAATGAATTCCCTTGTGGATGTGCCGATGATTCAGGCGCTGTACCGCGCCTCCCAAGCGGGCGTAAAAATTGACCTGATTATTCGCGGGATTTGTTGTCTCCGTCCCGGTGTGCCGGGCTTAAGTGAAAATATTAATGTGGTGAGCGTGATTGGTCGTTTCCTTGAGCATTCGCGGATTTTTTATTTTCAAAATGCTGGTAATGAGGAGATGTATATCGGTAGTGCTGACTGGATGACGCGTAATCTCAGCCGCCGTGTGGAAGCGGTTACTCCGGTGGAAGACCCAAAACTAATCGGTGATCTCAACGAAATCTTGGGCATTATGCTCTCGGATAATCGTTTGGCATGGGAGCTGCAACCGGATGGTAAATATCTCCAGCGGCAACCGACGGACGGCGATCGCATCGAGAGTACCCATGATATTTTGATGGAAATGACCCTCAAGGAAACTCAGGACAGTTAGGGGAGAGTGGGGGACGCGGTGACATGGGGACATGGGGACGCGGGGATGGGGTGATATGAAGACAAGGTAAATAAACTGCTTCTAATCCAAAGACTCATTACTCTATGTTGCAACTTCTCCCCGCGTCTCTGACTCGCTTACTCCCCGCGTCTCTAAATCCTCCGCGTCCAAACTACTTGCCCATTTTTTGTTTCATCTGGCGGATTTGCTCGTCCATTTCCCATTGCTGAAATTTAGATTCGAGGGGGTCACTTGCGGCGGTTGGGGGGCGATCGCCGGTGAGATTTTCCCAACTCGTGTCGTAGTTGTTTTGAGCCTGCTGGCTGGCTTGCAATTCTTCCATTTTTGCTTTGACTTCTTGGCGTTTATTTTGCAGTTGAATGAGCAGACTTTTCGCTTGTTCGATACGTTTTTTTGTGCCCTGCATTTTGCCCCAAAGCTGGTTGCCGTCCCGCAACAACATTGCTTCCCGCTGTTTTGCTGCTGCCGCTAAATCCTTCCTGCCGCCAGCTTCTGCCTGTTGTCCCCGCTTGTGCCAATGCTGAATATCCTTGGCGACTTGGGTCAGGCTTTGTTCGATTTGCTCTAACTGTAACTCGAGGTCTCGGTTGAGACGCATTGCTTCGCGTTCTTGTTCTCCCAACTGCTCGGCGATCGCCTGTAATTCGAGGTGGGGATGATTCTTTAAAAATTCCTCCAAACGTGTTTCGAAAAAGCGACCAACATCACTGAAAAGACCCATAGTTTTATTATTAAAAAAATCTTGATTTCAGGTTAGCCTTTTTTTTATTCTTCTGCTAAAATCGTTTAGCGTTGGCTTTGGAGAGATGGCTGAGTGGTCGAAAGCGACACATTGCTAATGTGTTGAGTTGCGTAAGCGGCTCCGAGGGTTCGAATCCCTCTCTCTCCGTTCAAAAGACATAGTATTTTTCATTAACTTTGGTAGGGTTTACCACGGTAAACTGCTGCTGCCTAAGGGTTCGGGAACCATCATCAGTCACCTTGAGGTCAAACTTTTATCGGCAGCTCTTCTCCTACAGAAACAGGTTGCGGTTTACGCTTACGGGGACGACCAAAGCTGTGAAGCAATACATAAAGACAAGGGATAATAAATAGCGTCAACACGGTGGCAAGGGACAAACCCGAAAATACGACGATTCCCAATGGCTGCAAAAATTCTGAGCCTTCTCCAATGCCTAATGCCAAGGGAAATAGACCTAATACTGTCGTAATGGTGGTCATCAAAATTGGGCGGAGTCGTTGGGGAGCAGCTTCTAAAATTGCCGCGCGATAACTGAGGCGATCGCGTTCCCGGATTTGGTTCGCGAGCTCCACCATAATGATGGCGTTATTGACGACAATACCGACTAGTAAAACGACTCCCACGATTACCGTTGCACCGATCGCCGTCTCTGTGACAAAAAGCCCTAAAATGCCCCCAGCGAGAGCCAGTGGTACAGTCAGCATAATGACCAAGGGATCAATGAGGGAGTTATATTGCACTGCCATCACCACAAATACGAGAAATGCCGCCATTGCGCCCAATACTTTTAAAGCTAACTGTAACTGTCGATTCGTTTCGCCAGCGGAACTAGGGAGACGGGATATGCCCTCTGGTAATGCTAAATCTGCAAAAATGTTGTCTAATTCTGCCAAAGCATCGCTCAAACTCGCTCCTTCGCTGAGGCTACCTTCGATGAGTAAAATTTGTCGCTGGTTAATGCGCTGGATTTCGCCGGGGGCATCGCCCTGACTAATGGTCGCTAGATCGCCTAATTTCACCAATTTTTGACTGTCGGTAAAGAGTGGAATGCTTCGCAGTTGGGAGGGTTGCTGGATCGTTTGGGGTTGCAGCTGAACGCGAACATCGACGAGGCGATCGCCCCGCTGTAGTTGAGTCGGCACAGAGCCGTCGAGAGCCGTTTGAATGGTGTCACCAATTTCTGAAGCCGTGAGGCCTAGGGTGGTTGCCCGTTGCCAATCGGGGATGATTTGGACTTCTGGTTGGGGAGGCGCAGCATCGGGTTCATAGCGAGCGAGGGTTGCCCGTTCGCCAAGGGCTGCGAGGACAATTTCGCCAGCGCGATCCAGCGTTTTAATGTCTGTTCCCTGTAAAACTAAATCGATATCATCCCGCGTGGGGGAATTACTCAGAAATAAGCCCCGCACTGTTCCCGGACGCATAAAAATAGAAGTGCCGATCGCCCGTATATTTTTGTTTAGTTCGCCATTGACTCGACCGACGTAGCTCGCCACATCTGTTCCGGGTTTGAGGGTAATGGTGCTTGATCCCCGCAGGGCATTGTTCACCGTAATATTGCTAAAAAGCGCGCCCCCAGCGGTGGTGAAAACATACTCCGTTTCGGGTTGCGCCAGGAGCACTGCATCAACGGCGGCCATCACTTTACGATTTTCTTCGACGGTTGTGCCCACGGGAAAACGGACAAATAATCCAGCTAAGCCGGTATTAATGCTTGGTAAAATTTCCTGCGGTAATTGCCCCACCATGAAAAAGCTACTACCGCCAAAGATGGCGATCGCCCCGACAATGACAAAAATTTTGCGATCAACCACCCAATGCAAAAGTTTGCTGTAATTTGCCGTTAGCTTCTCTAAGCCTTGCCCAAATAAACGAATGGGCGGCGTATTTTTTAAATTACTGGAGGTGCGCATCGTCAGTAATCGCGCGGAAAGGGACGGCACAATGGTCAACGCAATAATCAGGGAGGCGGCTACGGCAAAACTGATGGTCAAAATCAGTTCGCTAAAAATTAGCGCGAGAAATCCGCCCACCAACAAAAAAGGTAAAACTGAAACGAGGTTTGTGGTGGTGGAAGCGAGGAGAGCCGATTCCAGTTCTTGGCTACTGCGTTCAACATTGCGCCGTAACTTTCCCCGTGAGCCGTTACGTTCCTGAGTGGGGCTCACGCCTTTGGCAATATTTTCGAGCATCACAATGGAGTTATCCACGACGATGCCCACCCCTAACGCCAAGCCACCCAAACTAAAGACATTTAGCGACAAATTAAAGAGTCGCATCAAGATAATCGCGGTTAGAGTTGCCAAGGGAATTGCTAAGACAATAATCAACGTTTGGCGCAGAGAACCGAGGAAAAAGAAGACGGCGATCGCCGCGAGGGTAGCACCAGATAATCCGGCGATCGCGACATTTTGAATAGAGTTGCGAATGAAACGAGATTCGTCGAGGGTAGCGGTCATCTCCAAATCATCGGTGAGCAAACCAGATTCTCGTAGCTCTTCCAGCTTCGCTTTCACGCCGTCAATAACTTGGATGGTGTTGGCATCAGGCTGTTTTTGCACCGTCACTTTCACGGCAGGTTGACCATTGAGGGTCACGGTTAACCGTTGTTCGGCAATGCCATCGTTAATATCCGCAACGTCTTGGAGCGTAATGGTTTGAGGATTATCGTTGGAGCCGACTTGGATCGGCAAATTACGAATTTCATCGGCATCGGAAAATTTACCAATCACCCGTGTCAGGGCTTCCGATTCACCGCCCCGCAATAATCCGCCAGAAGTATCTGTATTGCGATCGCCTAAAGCATTTAAAACATCGGCAATATCTAAGCCCAAAGCCTGCAACCGTTTGAGATCGAGATTCACCTGAACTTCTTCTTCCACGCCGCCGGACACATCTACATTGGCAACACCGGGCACACGAATTAATTCTCTTGCTAATTCCTCATCCGCAAAAATCCGCAGATCCACAGGCTGCAAAATACTGGAGGTTAAGGCCATTTCATAAATGGGCAACTGGGATGGATCAAACCGAAAAAGGCGGGGCTGTTCAATGGTGTCGGGGAGCGAACTTCGAGCCCGGTTTAAGGTGGCGGTGGCATCGTTTAAGGCTTGATCAACATCGGCTCCCGCATCAAAAAAGAGATCAATACTGATGCGTCCTTCCCGGGTTTGGGAAAAAATTTGCGTGACCCCTTCCGTCGCAGCGAGGGCTTCTTCCAAAGGTCGCGTAATTTCATTGACCGCCACCTCCGGCACGACACCGGGGGCATCTGCCCGCACTCCGATGCGTGGATAACTAATGGCTGGAAGTAAATCCACCGGAATCTGAAACAGCGAATAAAAACCCACCACAATCAAGGCGATCGCCAACATGAGTGTGCCGATATGCCGCCGAATGGCAAGGGTAGTAAGACTGACCTTTGGGGGAGTAGCCATAATTTTGGGGGGATTAGTTAAGGATGCAAATAGTTATGGTTCAGATAGGAGGCTTAGGGTAACGGTTTCACCCGTGACTAGGGGGCGATCGCCTTTGAGGATATATTTTTCGTTCGGGTTCAAACCAGACAAAATTTCCACCATACCGTTATCGATTTCGCCGAGCTGCACCGGACGGGTTTGCACCGTCGTTTCTTCACCGATAGTGACCGGCACAAAAATCACGTCGCCGCTAGTTTCTCCCACCTCTAACGCTTCTACTGGAATAGTTACTGTTGGCGTTAAAGCACTTTGCTTACTCACCCGCGCCAATAAACCCGCTGCAATTTTTCCGGCAGGGTTCGGGATCGTCACCTCAACGGGAATTAGGCGAGCTTCGGGGTCTGCAATGGGAGAAATTTGCGTCACTTCTCCTGAAAAAGTTTCACCGGGAAAAGCGTCAAGCTGTACTGAAACCAATTTGCCAAGACTAAATTCACGCAGATCACGGTCGGAAATTTTTATTTCAACTTTAACAGCGCTCAAATCACCGATTTCTACTAGGGTTTGACCCGATGGAATCGTATCTCCGGCTTCGGCTGTCTTGGAGAAAATCACCCCTGTTTGCGGCGAAAAAATCTGGGTGCGGGTAAAACGTTCTTGGTTCTGCGCCAAAATTGCCTGCTGGGCGACTACTCGTTTTTGGGCGGCGGCGATCGCCTGTTTTTTTGTGGCCAGTTGCGCCTGACTAGACCGTAAAATTTGGGAGGCTGTTTCTTGCGCTGTTGCTGCCAATTCTGCCTGTTGCGCGGCGATCGCCCCCGTTGTCGCTAACTCCTGAAAACGTTTGGCATCAGCCGTTGCCTGCTTTAAAGCGGCCTTATTTTGGGCGATTTGGGCGGTGATTTCGGCGAGTTCTGATTCTGCTTCGCGCACCTCAAACTGTCTCGCTGCCAGTTCTGCGGCGGCTTCATTGACCTCGGTTTGCAGCAAGTCCGGTTCGATAATACCGAGTAGCCTGCCCTGTTCTACCCCATCACCCACGTCTACGTTGAGGGCCAGTAACTGCCCTTCGAGACGGGAGCGTACCGTTACCGTTTTCAGCGGTAAAGTTGTCCCAGTATAGGTTTCTGTCGCTTCAGCATTGGTTGCAGCGGCGATCGCCACATCCACTAACGGCGGTTGTTCTTCTGTCTCCTGTTCAGGACGGAATGGTTGGGCGACACCTTCTTGTTCAAGGCCGCAGCCGACGGTCAGTACCGACAAACTGGCCACGAAGCCAATACCGACGAAGGATTTAAAAAATTGCAGCATGGGAAAAACATCCGCTCCCATCGGAGCCTTTTGAAGGGGAATTGTCCGAGGAAATTGTCACTAACCTTAACATTTTCTTCTCGTTTTACTGCTTCCCCTAAGCATAAAACAGCCATGCTTTGTCACCTCCACTGGAGCGATCGCCTACAATAATCTAGATACAAAGAATTTTATTTAGACAAAAGAAAGAAGCATTATGTCCGTATTGGCGGCGATCGCAGTATTAGCACTCCTCATCGTGATCCATGAATTGGGGCATTTCTCAGCGGCTAGACTCCAGAATATTCATGTCAACCGTTTCTCCATTGGCTTTGGTCCGACCCTGCTGAAATATCAAGGCAAAGAAACAGAATATGCCATCCGCGCCTTTCCCCTAGGCGGTTATGTCGGTTTCCCCGATGACGACCCCGACAGCGACATTCCCCCTGAAGATCCTGATCTACTGCGCAACCGTCCGATCTTTGACCGGGCGATCGTGATCAGTGCTGGGGTCATTGCCAATCTGATTTTTGCGTATTTTTTGCTTGTCACCCAAGCCGGAACCGTTGGTTTCCAAGACATTGACTATCAACCCGGTGTTCGTATTCCTGATGTTTTAACCGCCGTCGCATCCCCTGCGGCACAGGCTGGCATCCAAAGCGAAGATGTCGTCCTTTCTGTCAATAACACCCCTCTTTCCACTGGACAAGATGCCCTTGAAGAATTACGGGATTTGATTCAAGATGCTCCCGGCAAATCGCTAACTTTGCAAATTTTACGAGATAGCGAAACCGTCTCTGTGGAGGTTACCCCCGATGCTGGTAATGACGGTAAAGGAAAAATTGGGGTGATGCTTGCGCCCAACGGAGAAATCGTCCGTCGCCGTGCCGAGAACCCAGTTGCAGCGCTTCAAGCAGGTTCTAGAGAGTTTCAGCGGCTCATCGGTTTAACGGTTCAGGGCTTTGCCCAACTCATTTCGAACTTCGGCGAAACAGCTCAGCAAGTTGCGGGGCCTGTGGCGATCGTGGCGGTGGGCGCAGATTTAGCGAAGGATGATCTCAGCAACCTATTTCAGTTTGGCTCCTTGATCAGTATTAATTTAGCCATTATCAATATTTTGCCCTTGCCTGCTTTGGATGGCGGTCAACTTGCCTTTTTATTGGTGGAAGGCCTGCGTGGCAGACCGCTACCGATGCGTATCCAAGAAAATATTATGCAGACAGGTTTGGTCTTGCTCCTTGGGCTTGGGGTCTTCCTCATTGTGCGTGACACTGTGAATTTGGCCTTCTTCCAAAATCTTATGCGCTAGGCTCGGCGATCGCCTCTTACCCTCATTCTAGAGATCTTAGAGTGGGGGTTTTTATTGTTTTTAATCATTTAATTTTTACAAAAAGCAATTATGTCTCAGAAATTCACACCAGAAAAACTCGAACGTCTACGCATCGAAGCCCAAAATCCCTACCGTACTCTGCGGCAATTTGTTTATATTTGCTTTGGCATTTCTGGTTTTGTCGGTGGTTTGGTCTTTATTGGTCAGATTGCGGCTGGTCGCGATCTCGCGAATGCAATTCCAAATTTTGGGGTGCAGGCGGGTGTCGTGGGTCTCATGATTTTTTTGTGGCGTTGGGAAGATAAAAATAAGAAGAAAAATAGCCAGCAGAAAAAATAAACTTCCGATCCCTATGGTGAGTTATTCGCGAACAACCCCTACAGTATTTTGATTTTTGTCTTATGTCGGGAGGTCACTCAGATGTTCCCAACAATATGGGTCATGGGGCTTTTCTAAAACTTATCGCCGTCGGTTAAATTTCAGATTTGGTCTTGTTTGGGGCGATCGCCACCATAGGGAAGAAGTAAATAACGTCAGTTATGGATAAGCATGTAGCCAAAATTCTCTAGAGAAAAAAAGACATGGAGAGGAAGCAACGACAATTTGCATTTTTTGAAAGCTAGGATTATTTGCATAGAAACATCTCCCGATCTCTCGCTCTCTCCTTCACCGCGTCGTACTTCCGAGCATGCTTAAGCAAAACTCACATTAAATAACGTCAGTTCGGGTTAAGTACTAGCCTGAATGCCTCCGAGAAACGGAAGACACAAGCAGAGGGAGAAACGGAGAATCAATCGACATTCAAATTTTTTAATACCTGTGGTTGTTTGTTGGCATAAAAAATCCCCCCTCACTTACTCTCCCCTTCGCCGCATTGTCATGCCGAACCTTTCTTAAACCGAACTCAGGTTAAAGACTTGATATCTCCGCACTATATAAATCACCAACAAAAAAGACAACCAACTTTGGTTGCCTTAGGGTATTTATTTCGGAAATTTTATAGATAGATTTCAAAAATAAAACTTCAAAAGTAAAACAGACTATTAGTTAAAGAGCTTACCACCGCCCCAGCCTTCGCCAAGAACCTGAGCCTGCACAAGAACATAACCAGAAACATTTTGAAGATCTTCTTCGTTGTAGTTTCTCATGGAGCTCCAGATGTCAGCGCGGGTAGTGTTGGGGTGGAGTTGGAGAAGATCATACTCACCGTCATAGGAAGTCGGGTTCTTCAGGTAGTCCACCATCGCAAGGATATTGTCGCGGCGGGGATCTGCGCCTTTTAGGTCATCTAGACCTAAAGTAACGTTGGGATTACTTTTCGTACGGCCAGTGTTGTGGCACTGACTACAGGTATCAATAAAGACTCGTAAGCCCTTGGCAATTTGTTGGTCGCTCAGAACAACGGTTTCAGTTTCACTGAGGTTTACGGTACGGTCTGCTTCACGCAATTCAGTTGCGTTAGCCACAGTGGTATTGAGCTGCCAAAATAGCATTACAAATGCAGCAACGCCAAAAATAAATTTTTTAAGTGGGTCGATCCCCAGAATTTTATTCATGTTTTTCCTCGGTACAGCAATAGCTTAATAAATCTGTCTCCACTTATTTAACTGCGAAGGCAGTGCTACAGGCAAGATTTTGTCGCTGTTCTAGGTATATATCCTTATGATTGTCTTGCGCTGAAATGGTTTAGGCGAAATTTTCCTAAAAACCATCATCATCATGCCATTCAGTGGAATTGTTCTTGGCAATCTGTAAAGAAGAGCAATACTTTAAGGAAAGTTGCGGTTTGCTGTTTTTTTGTCGTTAAGGCTACATTTGATTGATTTTTTTGTATGGGTTGCTACCATTTTTATGGTGTGATGTTGATTTTTTGAGAATGTGACGTGGGTTAATGTGAGTTTTGTTGAAGGATGCTCGGAAGTACGACGTGGTGAAGGAGAGAGCGAGAGATCGGGAGGTGTTTCTATGCAAATAATCCTAGCTTTCAAAAAATGCAAATTTTCGTTGCTTCCCTGTGTTTTTCCCTCTCTATGTCTTTTTTTCTCTAGAGGGTTTTGGCTACATGCTTATCCATAACTGACGTTGGGTTTGGCGATCGCCTGATAATCTTCATGGGGGAGCGATGATGCTATCACTCCATGGGTTCTGAGAATCGTCACATTTTAAGTTGTCAGCAATGTCTGTTTTGCGCAAGAGTTTTAAATCTAATGATCAATGCCACTGCTGTTATTTCTCGGCAGGCGATCGCCGCCATTTACAAGCTAGAGCCTGAAGTATGACGAAAGGATAATCGCAATGAAGAGGTGCGAGCTTGATAAGAGGCTTTAACGGAGCTGCGCTTGTTTAATGGCTCGGTGGATGGAGTGTATGGCACGAAAATGAGTCATATTTTCCCTGGGGAGGAGTGAGGGGCGAGTTGTCGGTGAGTCACGTAACAGACTGAAACCTCTGAGCCTCTGGGGATATTTTGTTTCATCGAGATATTAGATTGTTGGGCTTGTTTTTTTTTGTTGACTTGTTTTTTTTGTTTAATAATGCGGCGATCGCCACAGCGCAGTCAGGTTGTGTACCAAATGGCTGCCCCAAATAAAATTGCAGTCGTGAATAGGATTGTTGTAATTCGTGCACTTGTGCGGCGATCGCGGCGGGTATTTTGCCAGAAAAGAGAAAATAGGGCACAACATAAACGATATTAAGATCTTCCTTGGTGAGTAGGGCGATGGTTTCTTGGAGGGCTGGCTCTGTCGCCCAGTAGGCGGTATTTGCATTGAGGGATGCCGCTAGGGTCTCAATTTGGGGATTCGCGCCAGTGCGGCGGCTCCCGTGGGCAAGGAGAACACGTTTTGCGTCGGGGTGCTTCTCAAATTGGCGTTCGAGAAAAGGGGCAAGTAAGCCGTCTTTGCCAAGGTATGGCAGGGTCTGTATTGTGATTTTTGGAAATTGTTGACGAAGTTGGGCGATCGCCCCAGGGATATCTTCGCGCACATGAACGCCGGGCAAAAGAAATAATGGCAATATTTGCAGGTGGATGTCTGATTTGTCAGGGTATGTCTCAAGATATTGGGTGATCGCCGTCACCATGGGTCTGTCTGTACATTCGAGGTAGACACCACAAACTGGATGGGCAACCCTGGCACTGACCCGTTCTAGGAGTAGATTAAATTCTTGGCGATAAACCTCGCTATAACTGCCATGGACGACGACAACCGACAACTGTTGCATATATCCTCAAAGGTTTGGTGGATTTATTAACGGATTAACGATTATAGAAGTCCTCGACAAAAATTGTTGGATTTGGACTGAAGGCAACTAGGTTCGGGATTAGTAAAGCTTGGCCTGTCGATGGAAATAGGGGGATTGGTGACACGGAGATTTGATATAAAACAGGGATTGCGATTAAAAAATAGGCGTTTCACCCTGTTCTGTAATCTTGTCAGTCTCCTTTTCTCTAATGATTTTTCCCTAGGGGCTTAACCCCAACTCACCCTAAGGCAGTAAATTGACAACGATAAATAAAATATATTCCAAGAAAAATAGCTTCCAAATAAATTGGTAAAAGGCGGCGATTTCTTGTTTTTGGGCGAGGTTTACCCTCTGGCTGCGGTAGATAAGGGCGATCGCCAGTGCCATATGGGCAATGGTAAAGACCAAAGGATTGAGGCTGGTTGCCAAGAGCCAGACACCAGCAATCATCCCAAGGTAACAAGCGCCGATAATGCCGAGGGATAGGTTAAAAATTTTGCGCTTTCCGAGGAGCAGCGTAAAGGTTTTAATGCGGTATTGTTGATCGCCCTCCATATCCGGTACATCTTTAAAAATGGCGATCGCCACCGTAAACACAATAATGAACGCAGTTAATAACCAAACAGTCGGAGTAATCACGACGGATTGACTGGAGATATCGCGAAAATGGGCAAATAATCCGAGATTTACCACAACGCCCCGCACGGTAAAAATGCACATCGCCGCGAGGAGGGGAAACCGTTTCAGGCGCACCGGCGGCAAAGAATACATCGTGCCAATGGCAAGACTACTCACCACCGTTACCGTCAGCCATAGCCCACTAAAAATACTTAAAAGTAAGGCGATCGCCCCAGAGAGGAGCACAATCAGCCAGCCGGTTTTTGCCGAAAATTCCCCAGCGGCAACCGGCAAGTGGGGTTTATTAATTTTGTCGATGTCAATGTCAGTGAGCTGATTTAAACCCACAATAAAAACATTGCCGCCGAGACAAGCAATCCATGCCGTCAGTACAAACCAGCCGTAGAGACCAAACAATTGCTCCGGTGAGTTGGCAAGAAAAGCCAAAGCCCAGACACTTAAACTTGTGCCGATGATGGTGTGGGGACGGGAAAATTGCCAGAGCGATCGCCAAAAGGGTTTAGGGCGAGATGGGGAATTCACAGACAAACTTGGCACCTTCAGGAAAATTAGGTTCACACCAAATCTTACCGTTATGTTTTTCCACAATGATTTGATAGCAAATGGAAAGACCTAAACCTGTGCCTTTCCCGACGGGTTTTGTGGTAAAAAATGGATCAAATAGTTTTGTGCGAATCTTGCTTGGTACGCCCTTACCATCGTCGGCGATCGTGACCCGCACCATCTGTTGTGCTTCTATGTGGCGAGTTGTTATCCAGATAGTACCGGGGCGGCGGGGATTGGCTTCATAAATTTCATCTAGCATATCCATCCCATTGGAGAGGAGATTCATAAAAACCTGGTTGAGCTGGCTCGGATGACATTCGATGGGGGGCAAATCATCAAAATCCGTGATGACTTTCATGGGTTGTTGACTGGGAAAACGTTCAATTCGGCGTTTGAGGAGAAGTAAAGTGCTTGCTATGCCTTCATGGATGTCCACCTGCTTTTGGGGGGCTTCGTCTAAACGGGAGAAGTTGCGCAGGGAAACCACGAGGTTCTGAATACGTTCGCTACCGTGGTGCATTGATTTGAGAATACTGGGAAGATCTTCGACGATAAAGTCCAGTTCTAAATCTTCAAGGCGATCGCTAATTTCATCTGGTGTCGGTGAAAGATGTTCTTGATAAAGATGAATTAGCTCAATTAAGCTCGCGGTATATTCATCTAGATATTTTAAATTGCCATAAACATAATTAATGGGGTTGTTAATTTCGTGGGCGACCCCCGCCACCATTTCCCCAAGGGAAGACATTTTCTCTGACTGAATCAGTTGCGTTTGGGTTTGCTGTAGTTCTTGGAGGGTGAGGGTGAGGGTATCGGCAAATTCTTGAAGTTCCGCTTGGGATTGCCGTAGGGCATCTTCGGTTTTTTGATGTTCTCGTATCTCTGCTTCTAGGCTATTGTTTGTGGCGGTGAGGGCATGGGTACGCTCAATGACTTTAAATTCTAATTCTGCAGCGAGGGTTTCGCTGTGTTCTAAAGCGACCTGTAGGCGATCCATTACCCGGTTATAGCGCTCTGCAATGACACCTACTTGGGTGAAGGGTTCAACGGGGGCACGCAAACTTAGATCTTTTGTTTGAGCCTGTTGATCCATCACTTGCATGAGTTCGTAAATATCTGTGTGGGCATGGTGCTCTGTGATATTGAGGCCGAGATGTTCTGCTTCGACGGAGACGCGTAGGGGAAAAAACTGCCGCCATAACCAAATCAGCAGATAGCTCACGCCAAAGGACCACACGAAGGCGATCGCCACCCCAGAGACTTGAATCCATAACTGTAGTAGGCGATCAAGGGGTAATCGTTCGGGTTGGCCGAAGAGGGCAACACCCACTGTTCCCCAAGCTCCGGCAAAACCATGGACTGGAATGGCGGCGATCGCATCATCAATTTCCCAACAATCTAACCAATATTCGCCAAGGAGCATCACAGCTCCCCCCGTGGCACCGACGACCACAGACATGGGCGTACTAATGATATGGCAACAAGCAGTCACCGCTACCAAACCAGCTAAACAGCCATTGATTAGCGCCTCAACTTCGATATTTTGTGTTTGAATAGCTCGAATACCGCCAGCACTTATCAGTCCGGCAACACCAGCCATCAAGGTATTGAGCAAAATAATGGGAACTTGGTCATTAAACGCCAATGTGCTGCCTGCATTAAAGCCAAACCAGCCAAACCACAGCAACATGGCTCCCAATACCGAAATAATCAAATTTGAGCCGTGAATTTTGCGAGATCTGCCACCTTCATACCGACCGGTACGGCTACCAAGGTGCATTAAAGTGGCGAGGGCAACCCATGCCCCAATGCTATGGACGACCGTTGATCCGGCAAAATCAATAAATCCGAGTTTACCCAACCAGCCTTGCAGTGCAGGGCTATCTAAACCATTCCAAGCCCAATGTCCGAAGGCGGGATAGACCAGACAAGAAATCATCATGGCGATCGCCAAATAGGCTGTAAATCTTGTACGTTCGGCGATCGCCCCAGAGACAATCGTAGTCGCAGTCCCACAAAACATAATTTGAAAAAAGAAAAAAGCAATACCTTGGGGATCCTGCCAGTCGTGGAGAAAATGGCTCTGACCCCACCAGCCCGTTGCAGACACACCAAACATGAGACCATAGCCAACAACCCAAAAGCAAAAGGCAGACACTGCGAAATCTGCTAAATTTTTAACCGCAACATTAATATTATTTTTCGAGCGCGTTAGACCTGACTCCAAGCACATAAAGCCCGGCTGCATCAAGAAAACCAAGCAAGCGCACATCAAAATCCACAGACTATCTACCATTTCAATGCCCTTGATGTTTTTTGCCACATACCTGCGACCCTACCCTGTTAGCGACAGCCCGGAAATTTCACCCCATACCTTTCCAGAAGAAACAGAGTTGGACAGGAAAAAAATCAATGTTTGTTTGCCAATCTAAACCAAGTTTAGTACAACTTTTCTCGACGCTTTGCCTTTCCCTCACAATCTAGGACTTTAGTGAATAAACTATGACTTCTCCGCTTTTTCTCACCCTACAAGACCGCATTAAAGCCTCTAACAAAAAGGCAATTTCCTTTGCTGAATATATGGAGCTTGTTCTCTACGATCCTGATCAGGGTTATTACAGTAGTGGGCATGTCGAGATCGGTAAAGAAGGAGACTTTTTTACGGCTTCTTCTTTAGGATCTGATTTTGGTGAACTTTTAGCTGAGCAGTTTATTGATTTACAGAAAAAATTACAGTGTGATACATTCCAAATTGTGGAAATTGGAGCTGGGAAAGGTCAGTTAGCTTGGGATATTTTGACCTATATTCAACGCCAGTATCCGCAAATTATGGCAAAGCTAGAGTACATTATTATTGAAAAATCGCCGGCTTTAATTCAACAACAACAGGCTCGGTTACAAGGGTTATCAAAAGGGATTAAAATTACTTGGTCTAATTGGTCGGCGATCGCCCCGGATAGTATCACTGGCTGTATTTTTAGTAATGAGCTTTTAGATGCTTTCCCTGTCCATCGTGTGGCGATCAAACAAGGGGAACTACAGGAGATCTATGTCACGCTAGATGCTGATTCTTCAACGGGATTAAAAGAAATCTATGGTGAATTGTCTAATTCTGCTTTAGCTGATTATTTTAAAAATCTAAATTTGGCGATCGCCGATTACCCGGAAAATTTTCAGACAGAAATTAATTTGCAAATGTTTGATTGGTTAAAATTGGTCGAATCAAAGCTAAATAAAGGCTATATTTTGTCCATTGATTATGGTTATCCTGCGGCAAAATATTACCATCCCCAACGTTCCCAAGGGACATTACAAGCCTATTTCAAACATCGCCACCATAGCGATTTTTATGTCAATTTAGGGCGACAAGATTTAACAGCCCATGTGGATTTTACGAGCTTACAAAATTTTGGTGAAAGTTTTGATTTATATACTTTTGGCTTGACGCAACAAGGGTTATTTTTGATGGCCTTAGGGTTGGGCGATCGCCTGAATGAACTAGCAACAAATCCCCAAGATGTCATGACTGTATTACATCGCCGTGATGCCCTCCACCAACTGATTGATCCTATGGGATTAGGTAAATTTTATGTTCTATTGCAAGGCAAAAATCTTACTGCACAACAATTAAAATCTGTGCCAAAAGGTTTTGCGCACCCTGTCTAGTTTTGCTCTAACCTAGGTAGCGGAAGAATTACCGAGATTTCCTGCCTATGCGTCCCGTTTTATATCTTGCGATCACAAGCCACGGATTTGGTCATGCTGTGCGTACGGCGGCGGTGGCGGCTAAGGTGCAGGAGTTTTTACCTGAGACGTTACTTGTGTTTGTCACGACTGTGCCCAATTGGTTATTGGCGGGCTACATCAAGGGTGACTATATTCAACGGGCAAAAAAGCTGGATGTGGGGGTGGTTCAGGCCGACAGTTTTACGATGGATCAGCCGACAACCCTTGCTAAATTGCAGGATATTCGTCACCGTGCTGACCGGATTATTGCGGATGAAGTGGATTTTTTGCGGCTTAATAAAGTGGGTTTGGTGCTGGCTGATATTCCGCCCCTCGCGGCTCCTATTGCCCATGCGGCGGGTGTTCCCTGCTGGTTTATGAGTAATTTTGGGTGGGATTTTATTTATCGTGATTGGGGTGGTGATTTTGTGCCGGAGGCGGATTGGATTACAACGCATTACCACAGTGGCGATCGCCTATTGCGGTTGCCGTTAAATGAGCCGATGACGCGATTTGCCAATATTACCGATGCTGGGCTAATTGGGGGTTCCCCTAATCAAGATCCCCAAGTCTTACGAGAAACTTTTTCCCTGACAAAATCCAAGGCAAAAACAATTTTATTAACCTTTGGTGGCTTGGGCTTAGACGGTATTCCCTATGATGTTTTAGCGCAATTTCCTGACTATCAATTTATTACCTTTGACCGCCAGGCACCGGATTTGGATAATCTTCGCAAAATTACTGATGTGGCCTATCGTCCCGTTGATTTTTTTCCCCTCTGCGATCGCCTTGTCTCGAAGCCCGGTTTTGGCACATTTGCCGAGGCGATGCTCCAAGATTTACCCGTAGCAACTTTGCCGCGCAATGACTTTGCCGAAGGGGCTGTTTTACTAGAAGGCCTACAGAAATTTAGTCACCACCAAATTCTTGATCCCACCACATTCCGTCAAGGTGATTGGGACTTTATTCGAGAAACACCGACTCCACCCACCGGCGATCGCCCTATTGATAAATCCGGCTTAACGGCGATCGCCACAGAAATTGCGAACTTTTTGAGTTAGCCACCCAAAAATTCTAGGGTCGCTCAGACATTCTCAAAACTCTGGGCTTGGGTTTATCGACAGCTTCCCCTTGATTGCTGATCGGTTCTATCACATCACCCCTCTCGGAGCCTTCCAACCAGAATTTATCTTCGGGGAAAAACGTGTCTAATAATTGCTGCCATACTACCGGATAATCAGAGCGGTAGGTCGCTAAAAGATTGACCGTATCACCCCATAACCCAAAGAAAGCAGAAAGCTGGGCTAGTTCCATGGCAATGTAACTACGTTCTTCACTAAAGCGTATCAGTGCGCTACGACTCATATTAGGCGACGTTGTAATGAGGCTTTCCATTTGATTCCCCAACCGGTTATAGCGTTGCCATAAATCGCTGTAATGAGATTTGAGCTCTGCTTCGACCCACGCTAGAGTTTCCGGCTGACCGCCATCGGAAAGGGAACCCCCCAGAGCCTGACGATTGGGCAAAGTCAAAACAGAATCATTTTGTAATAACGCATTACGCAAAGCTTGGATGGTGGTTGCTTGGGTATCTAAAGTGATCTGGGAAATTGTGTGGCGGCGTAATGCACCATACAAATAGACATCGGTCGCGCGATCACGCTCATCACAGGTCAAGGTCAAATCCCAGAGATATTTTTTACCCGGTTCTAGGGCATGTTTCGGTAACGTAATTTGGACAAAACCTTGGCGATTACTAATGTCATTGAATTCTTCATAATGCGCTAAAAATTCTTGTTTATTCGCTGCACCTAGGACTTCGAAGTTTTGCCCTTCTTTGAGGATGCTAAATTCAGCTCTGATGGCATTATTTTCTGGAATATAGAACCATAAACTAATTTCTGAGGAAACGGAATCGGCGATCGCCTCGCCTCCAGCCACCGGTAAAATCCCTCGAAATAGTCGAATAGAGTCTTTCTCTATGCAATACCCTCGCCTCGTTTCATGGGGCGTTGGTGGCATGCCAGACTCTGGTACTGGCAAATAAAGACCGCCCCCTCCCACCGTGCCATCCCGACTCGGACTGCCAATATTGTCCTGCGGTGGAAATGTACCCATGCTACCCCCCATTGTGCTGTTTCCCTCAGGCCGCTCAACACCCAGTGGTGAAAATTGCGCGAAATCCATTGGCGTTAGCTCCGTGGCCATCACCGCCTCTTGGGCATAGCTAAGACCTAGGGTTACAAGGATAAATTTCCAACTAACATCGTGGTTCTTCATGGAGTCAGTCCAAATAAGTAACGTGAGTTTTGCTTAAGCATGCTCGGAAGTACGACGCGGTGAATGGGAGAGCG
>NZ_MRBY01000026.1:14567-53217 GCF_001904615.1 [Limnothrix rosea] IAM M-220 | reverse complement strand
GTGTCTCCTTTTCTCTAAAGAATTTTGGCTACATTCTTATCCATAACTGACGTTATTTAGTTTATTAGGCTCAAATCATCTATGGCCCATTCCAGTCAAAGCCAAGACATTTATGACTAAAAAAGCAGGGATTTGTGAAATCCTAGCGAAGTACACAAAACCTTTAGAAAAATCTCCGACGTTTAAACCCCAAGACATTAGTACTACTCCTACTCGCCTTGGCCATCACAGCAAACGCTCCCACCTTTGCGATTAAAAATTGCGTTATTTTACGAAGAGTAACCTTAGGATTTGACTTTACACGCCATGACTGCCGATCACCCTTGGAAAATCACATTGCTCTATGACAGCGATTGCCCACTATGCATGAGGGAAGTGAATTTCCTGCAACGCAAAGATCAAGGGCGTGGTTTAGTCCGTTTCGTCGATGTCGCTGACGATAACTATGATCCTGAAGCAAATTTTGGCATTACTTTTTTTGAGGCCATGGAACGGATTCACGCCTATTTACCCGACGGCACAATCCTGAAAAATGTCGCTGTGTTCCGTCGCGTTTACGAAATTTTGGGAATGGGATGGGTCTATGGCCTCACTAAAATCCCGGTTATTGGTAAGGCTGTAGATTTCGCCTATGGTATTTGGGCAAAATATCGTCTCAAGGTTACTGGGAGACCGGATCTCGTCACTTTAATTCAAGAGCGAGAAGCACGTCAAACCTGTGCTGTTGATGCAGAATGTGCCATTTGATGTCTCAAAAATAGGGCGATCGCCTCAACTGGCACTTTAGGGTTTTGGACGGTCATACTTCGACGCTGCAGGGAAATAGCGAGGCTCTTCATCTTTAAGCGCTTCTTGCATAAACGCCTTCCAAACCGGTGCCGCAAACCCGCCACCCGTTACACCACTACCCATCGGACGATAGTCATCGTTGCCGATCCATACCGCCGCAGACAATTGAGGCGTATAGCCCACAAACCACACATCCCGCTCCGAAGACGTTGTCCCTGTTTTCCCGGCCGCAGGGCGATCGCCTAAAGCCGCATTTTTACCCGTACCACTATCAATAACACCCTGCAAAATACTCGTTAAAGAAGCCGTTGCCCAAGGGTCAAGCACCAAACGAGGGTCAGGCGTATTATCCAACAGCACATTACCCTGACTGTCCGTCACCCGGAGAATCAAAGTCGTATCACTTTGCCAGCCATTACTCGCAAATGTGGCATAGGCTCCAGCCATTTCTAGAGGACTAATCCCCACAGCACCCAGAGGCAAAGACACCACAGGTAATAATTCACTTTCAATACCAAGAACCTGACAAACCTCAATCACTCGATCCAAGCCAACAGCCTTACCAAGTTTCACCGCCGGAATATTTTTAGACACCTTTAGGGCATCAAACAAAGAAACTGTGCCCGAAAAGCCACCACCATAGTTTTGGGGTTCATACCATTGCGTCCCATCTCTATAACGAACAGGTGTATCTTGAATCGTCGTATAGGGACTATAGCGCCCACTAGCAAAGGCAGCATAGTAAACAAATGGTTTAAACGAAGAGCCCGGTTGGCGTTTTGATTGGGTTGCCCGGTTAAACTGGCTGCTTTCATAACTTGTGCCACCCACCAAGGCCTTCACGAAATGGGTACGGGGATCAACGGCAGCTAAAGCGACTTGGTCAGCCCGAAGACCACGGTTTTGGGCGCTACGAAATGCCTGTCTAACGGTTTCTTCGGCGCGTCGCTGAAAATTGACATCAACCGTTGTTTGAACCCGCATCCCCCCTTTCTGAACTAGCTCTTCCCCAAAACGTTGCTTTAACTCCTCAACGACAGCCTGGGTAATGTAGGGAGAGGCACTACTCTTCCAAGCCGTAGGTTGACCGACTAATAGGGGTTCATTGTAGGCCGCATCAGCCGCTTCCGCCGAAATCCAGCCCAAATCACGCATCCGATTGAGAACCATCCTTTGACGCTGTTTCGTCGATTGATAGTTACGGAAAGGGCTATATTCCTCAGGGGCTTGGATCATGCCTGCCATGACACTGGCTTCGGCAAGGGTTAGTTCAGAGGCTGGTTTATTGAAATAGGATTCGGCGGCAGTCTGCACGCCATAGTTGTTGTGACCCCAATAAATATTATTGAGGTACATTTCTAAAATTTCTGATTTCGGGAAAATTTGCTCGATACGTAGCGCGAGAACTGTTTCTGCTAATTTACGGTTATAGGTGCGATCTTGGGCGAGAAAGAGGTTTTTAACGAGCTGCATCGTAATGGTTGATGCTCCTTCAACGATCGCCCCTTCTTCGAGATTACTGATGAGGGCACGGCCAACGCTGGTGGGGTTAATGCCTTTGTGCTGATAAAAGTGACTATCCTCAATGGCGATTACTGCCATCTTGAGGTTGGGAGAAACATCTTCGATATTGACGTTGGTTCGGTTTGCTTCGCCGTGGAGACTGAGAAGCAGTGTGCCATTGATGTCGTAGATATAACTTGTTTCAGTGGGGACGTAGCCTCTGAGAGTGCGTACATCGGGTAGGTTCCGAAAACTGACGGCCAATCCAACTAGTCCACCTGCGGCGATCGCACTAACGATCATTGTGGTGCCGATCACTGTGCCAGCGGCATTTTGAACGACTCCCCCAACGAATTGCAGGAAAGGATTTGCTTTTTTTTGTTTACGCCGAATCCGACGGACTTTCGGTTGGACAGTGCTGGATGACAATGCTTACGACCTCATAAATACCGAGAAAAAGTTGCTTAAAATGTGAGCGCTTTTAGGAGCTGTCTTAGTTTACTCACATTTTGATATGAAGCGATTGTAGCAAGGTAATTTTGTCTTGGGCGGAATTTATTTGGTCATGGTAGATTTTCCAAAATACTATTTACACAAATTTACATGGCTGAATGTCTGGGTTTTGGTTGCCCTAGGAAAATGCTTGCTGTAAGTCTTGGTACCAGTGAGGAAACTATGGATACAAAAAATCCCTGCTGATGGTAGCAAGGAAAGGGAAAATTTTTTTTAATATTGCTTGGTTTGAAATCGGTCGTGCTTACTCCATGCCGAGGTCATTACCGCGCTTGTATTGCATATAGGCTTGTACGAAAAGTCCGGCAAGAGTGACGGGGATGAGTCCGAGGACGATACCTAATAAGAGAGGTTCGATCACGCTGTATTCTCCTTGGTGGCTTTGTTAAAGGTTGTGATGTCAATTGTTGCTTATTTTATGGGATAGTGCTGGCGATCGCCAAGGAGTAGGCCAAAGTTTAGTTCGACAAGGCAAGGTAAATCACAGTACCATAAGTGTTAAGAAACGTTGCATAAAATCAACGCAATTACATTGTTTTCTTTTCAAGTTCTGTGGTTAAATCTGACAAATCTACATCTAAGCAGACTCCCAAGTTACTATTCGTTCTAGCTCTAATCTTAGGGATCGTCGTTTCTGGTTTTGTGGGAGTTTATGCGTCGCAGGCAGCAGCAGATCCTTACACTCGTGAGGTTTTGGCACTTGGTGGTGACGAAATTCAAGGAAACGCTATTTTTCAGATTAATTGTGCTGGTTGCCATGGTATGCGGGGAAATGGCAATGTTGGCCCTAGCTTGAAAGAGGTAAGTCAGCGTAAATCTGATAGTCGTCTGATCCAGCAGGTTATTAGTGGCAATACGCCCCCGATGCCAAAGTTTCAGCCTGCCCCTCAAGAAATGGCGGATCTTTTAAGTTATCTTCATACGCTTTAAATCGATTTTGTACTGTTGTTGTTTTGGGTTTAACAGCTATCAATAATTTTTACCAGAGTTTTTGGAATCTACAGCTATGACTCCCCGCGCGATCGCCCTCGGTTTAATTTGGCTAACTTTTTCAATTTACGCTTTTGTGTTTGCGCCACCGAATCAGCCGGAAACGTTTGATTTGATTACGCAACTGTCCAGTGGTGAGTGGGATGGTGTTAATCCACTGATTATTGCGCTGTTTAATGTGATGGGAATTCTGCCGCTGATGTATGGTGCGGTGCTTTTCCTTGATGGTCGGGGTCAAAAATTGCCTGCTTGGGCGTTTTCAACGGGAAGCTTTTTCTTGGGGGCTTTTGCCTTGATGCCCTATTTAGCTCTGCGCCAAGAGAACCCGACTTTTGCAGGAGAAAAAAATTGGTGGCTAAGGTGGCAAGATTCCCGCATTCTCGGTGCCTTAACTTTGATCGGCTTAGTTGTGCTTTTTTACTATGGTTTTAGTCAGGGGGATTGGGCAGATTATGTGACTCGTTTTAAGGGCGATCGCTTTATTCATGTTATGAGTCTGGATTTTTGTGCGTTATCCTTGCTCTTCCCCACAATTTTGCAAGATGATTTGGCTCGCCGGGGTTTAGGGGAGAAAACATGGATTTTCTGGGCGATCGCCTTGACTCCTCCCTTTGGTATGGCGGTTTATCTCACCCTCCGTCCCCCTACCCAAGAACAGACAATTTCAGAACCTGAGCAGTCGAAGGAAGTAGCACCGGTATGAAGGTATTAGTCATTGGTGCAGGGCGAGGGATTGGGTTAGAGTTCACGCGACAATATTTAGCCGATCCCGCCTACGAAAAAGTTTTTGCGACGTTTCGTCAATCATCGTTGCCCCTTAATCAACTGGCGGCGGCCTATCCAGACAAATTAGTTTGTTTGCAAGTGGATGTGACTAAAGAAAGTGAAATACAAGGGGCGATCGCCACCCTCAAACAGCAAACCCAGTCTCTCAATGAAGTCATTTATGCGGTGGGTTTGTTGCATAACGAGCAGATGCAGCCAGAGAAAAGTTTACGTCACATCCAAGCCGACAATCTGATTACTTATTTTCAAGTCAATGCCGTTGGGGCAGTGCTCTGGACAAAATATTTATTTCCTTTTTTGCGGGGAGCAAACCCAGCGATTTTTGCGGCAATTTCCGCCAAGGTCGGGAGTATCGGCGATAACGGTTTGGGAGGGTGGTACGGCTACCGTGCTTCCAAGGCCGCCCTTAATATGTTGCTCAAAAATGTTTCCATTGAGTGGCGACGTAAAACGCCAAATGTCGTGGTGACGATGCTTCATCCCGGCACAACAGACACGGATTTGTCGAAACCTTTCCAGAAAAATGTGCCAGAGGGTAAACTGTTTCCGCCGGAGAAAACCGTTACTTTACTACGCACAGTCATTAGTAATCTCACGCCAGACGATAACGGTGCATTTTTTTCGTGGGACGGTTCCCGTCTACCTTGGTAAGTTAATCTCGCCAGTACATTTCAACAGATCCAAATAGCTGCCATGGAACAACTCAAAATGCCTGACCCCCTCAGACCGGGTGATTTGCTGAAGGTTGTTGCGCCGAGTGGTCGTTTACTTGAATATGATGCGTTGATGGCTGGTGTAGAGATTTGGCGATCGCAGGGCTATCATGTCGAATTTACGAATGGCTGGGATCAAAAATATAGTTACCTCGCTGGCGATGACAAAACTCGCAGAAATGCATTGGCTGAGGCGTGGTTTGACCCAGAGTGCAAAGGTATTTTATGTGCGCGGGGCGGTTATGGCGGCATGCGTGTGCTGGAAAATTGGGACTGGCAAATCGATCAAGTTACGCCTAAATGGATCATTGGTTTTTCCGATATTACTAGCCTGTTGTGGAGTTTAGCGACTGTTGGTGTTGGGAGCCTCCATGCCCCTGTGTTGACGACTTTAGCAAAGGAACCGGATTGGTCACGACAACGACTTTTTGATGCAGTGCAAGGTAAACCATTACCACCACTCAAAGGACAAACTTGGGTTGAGGGACAAGCGACAGGAATTCTTTTACCCGCAAATTTAAATGTGGCTACTCATCTGCTTGGTACACCGTTACAGCCGGATTTTGAGAACATTATTTTGGCGATCGAGGATGTCACGGAAGCGCCCTACAGTGTGGATCGGATGTTAACCCAATGGCGCTTACAGGGCGTTTTTGAAAAGATTAAAGGGATTGCTGTGGGACGTTTTAGTCGCTGTGATGTGCTAGGGTCAGCCGATAGTTTTTCGGTGCTGGAAGTTCTCGGCGATCGCCTCACAGATTTAAACATTCCGGTGATTGCTGAGTTACCCTTTGGACATGACGGTATGAACTGCTGCTTACCAGTCGGTCAGGAGGTCACCCTTGATGCAGACAAAGGGCTCTTGAAACTTTAGGCATTTACAATTGCATCGCCAGACTTTACCCAAAATCAACCGATCCCGAAATGGAGGATCACCCCAACGCTACAGCATTGATGCGGTAAACTGTCTAACTGTGCATAAATCAAGATTAAAAAAGCCGAAAGTTTAGGATTACCGTGCGAAAGATTATTATTGCGGGCAACTGGAAAATGTATAAGACTCAAGCTGAGTCTTTAGAGTTTCTCACGGCATTATTACCCAAAATTGCCGATGGCCACGAGGAACGAGAGGTGGTGATTTGTACCCCTTTTACAAACTTGGGCATTATGTCCAAGAGTCTCCACGGCACTAGAATTCGCCTCGGAGCACAGAATGTCCACTGGGAAGATGAGGGGGCGTTTACTGGCGAAATTTCTGGCGCAATGCTGGCGGAAGTTGGTGTTCGTTATGTTGTTGTTGGCCATAGTGAGCGTCGTCAATATTTTGGGGAAACAGACGACACTGTTAATAAGCGTCTTTTAGCTGCCCAACGTCATGGTTTAATTCCAATTCTGTGTGTGGGTGAAAGTAAGGCACAGCGTGATGCCGGTGAAACTGAAAATGTTATTTTTGCGCAACTTGAAAAGGATTTAGTTGGCGTTGACCAAGGCAAATTAGTTCTTGCCTATGAGCCTATCTGGGCGATCGGCACGGGTGAAACCTGTGATGCGAAGGAGGCTAATCGCGTTATTAGTCTGATCCGCGAAAAGCTCGCCAATAAAGATGTGACCATTCAGTATGGTGGCTCTGTGAAGCCTGCTAATGTTGATGAAATTATGGCGCAGCCGGAGATTGATGGTGCATTAGTGGGTGGCGCAAGTCTCGAAGCGGATAGTTTTGCGCGCCTCGTTAATTTTGTGTAACCATTTTGATGGTTGATATTTTGTGCCTCCTAGGAGTTGCAAAATTGGTTGAGGAGAAAAGTCTCAAGTTTTGGGAAGTTTCTCCTTATTTTTACAAGAATCTTTTTTATTTATTTTTTATTTTTTTAACACCCATTTTTTAGATAGATGCCTACTCTAACGACATCTCGAATGTCTTTTCCTTTGACCGCAGTCGTGGGTCAAGATGTAATTAAAACTGCTCTACTCCTTGGTGCTGTGGATCCTGCCCTTGGGGGGGTGGCGATCGCCGGCAAACGTGGTACTGCCAAATCAGTGATGGCGAGGGGAATCCATTCACTATTACCACCAATTGAAATTATTAAAGGAAATCAGTACCATTGCGACCCGACTAACCCTAACGAGTGGGATGACCTAACAGCTCTTGAGTTTAATGGCATTAAAACAGAAGAGATTCCGACGGCAGTCATTGCTGCCCCTTTTGTCCAAATTCCCTTGGGGGTGACCGAGGATCGGTTGCTAGGTTCGGTAGACGTAGAAGCATCAGTACGTCAGGGTGAACCTGTATTTCAACCCGGACTTTTGGCGCAAGCCCATCGCGGTGTACTTTATATCGACGAAATTAATCTCCTTGACGACCAAATCGCCAACCAACTTTTAAGTGTTCTCACCGACGGTCGCAACCAGATTGAGCGAGAAGGCATTAGCTTTTCCCATCCCTGCCGTCCGCTTTTAATTGCCACCTATAATCCCGAAGAAGGAAATCTCCGCGAACATTTGCGCGATCGTATTGCCGTTACCCTGTCCGCAGATCGTCCACTTCTCCTCGAAGAACGGGTAGCCGCCGTCGAACAAGTTGTGCAATATGCCGAATCTCCGAAGGCATTTTTGGCTTCCTATGAAGATGACCTAGATGCCCTACGCACCCAGATTATTTTGGCGCGGGAATGGCTCAAGGAAGTCAACATCACCACAGATCAAGTGGCTTATCTTGTAAATGAAGCCGTGAGGGGCACTGTTGAAGGCCACCGAGCAGAACTTTTCGCCGTGCGGGTTGCCATGGCCGCCGCGGCTTTAGATGGCCGAAATGTCGTTACAGCTGATGATCTGCGTACTGCTGTTGAGTTGGTGATTTTGCCGCGGGCAACCACAATTCCAACGCCGGATGATGATGATGAGATGCAACCGCCGCCACCGCCGCCACCACAATCCCAAGATGATCAAGACGATGAAGACCAATCTTCCGACGATGATCAGGATGACGAAGACCAAGATGATGAAGACCAAGACGAAGATCAAGAAGAACAGCCCGAACAGGAGCCGACCATTCCTGAAGAATTTATCTTTGACCCAGAGGGGGTTGTTTTAGATCCGAATGTGCTTGCTTTTGCTCAAATGATGCAGAACAAGAGTCAAGGGAGTTCGGGTAAGCGAGGCATGATTTTCTCTGATGATCGGGGTCGTTATATCAAGCCCATGTTACCTAGGGGAAAAGTGCGTCGCATTGCGGTAGATGCTACTTTACGTGCTGCCGCCCCTTATCAAAAAGCCCGCCGCGTGAAATATCCGGAGCGTAATGTCATTGTTGAACAAAGCGATTTGCGATCTAAACGTATGGCTCGCAAAGCTGGTTCTTTAATTGTCTTTCTTGTGGATGCGTCGGGTTCGATGGCTCTCAATCGGATGAATGCGGCGAAAGGTGCTGTAATGCGTTTGTTGACGGAGGCCTACGAAAATCGTGATCAAATTGCTTTAATTCCCTTCCGGGGTGAAATGGCAGAGGTGTTATTGCCGCCGACTCGTTCTATTACTCTCGCGAAAAATCGGCTAGAAACAATGCCCTGTGGTGGGGGGTCGCCGTTGTCCCATGGTTTAACGCAGGCTGTTCATATTGGTGTGAATGCTAAGATGTCTGGCGATGTGGGGGAAGTGGTCATTGTGGCGATCACGGATGGTCGTGGCAATATTCCGCTGGCTCGTTCTCTGGGTGAAGTGCCGGAAGAGGGTGACCCAAAACCGGATATTAAGGAAGAGCTGCTTGATATTGCTGGCAAAATTCGTGCTTCGGGTATGAAGCTGCTGATTATCGATACGGAAAAGAAATTTATCTCTTCTGGATTTGGTAAAGAGTTGGCGAAACAAGCGGGTGGTAAGTATTATCGTTTGCCTAAGGCTACAGATCAGGCGATCGCCTCTATGGCAAAAGGAGCAATGGCTGAGATTTAATAGACTTCATCTCGATTACAAAGCCTCTTTTATTTCAAGAAAAACTTAGGGCAAGCATTGTGGTGATGTTTGCTTTAAGTTTGGCAATTTCATCCCAATCAATTTCATCCCAATCAATTTCATCCCAATCAATAGTCATAATCTGTCAATAACGGTGCTAATTCTACATGCTGGTCGATGTGATTTGCCAAATTATCGATAATCACTTCGCGTCTTTCAGTAAAGTCTGCAATACCTGTGGCTAGGGAAGATAAGCCTCGTTTTTGACGGAGTTGATTGAGCCAAAATCGCCGCCAAGGGCCGTTATTGAATAGGCCATGAAAATTAATTGCCCAAATATTGCGACCTTGATTAATGAGTCCCGCATCCAGCTCTTGGAAAAGTTGGGCAACGATGTCGCGATTTAAGACGGAATTTTTGCTATAACGATAAACTTCACCGCGAATGGGTAAATTTTCAAATAACGTTTCGGACAGTGTTTGAAGGGGTTCGGCTTGTTGTGATGTTCCACGAAATTCGCTTTTTGTGGGTAGCAAAGATAGACCCGGCTGTTCTACTGGAGGGACATTGACTGTTAAGGCTTTTTGATTGACCTGTTTCCCCAACATTGCAGCGCCATTACACAATCCTAAAATAGTGCCGCCGGCTGCTGCGTAGTTTTGTAGCTGCGTATGGAATTTATATTTGTGGAGATAGTCGAGATCGGCGATCGCCTCAGATGTGTGGGGAATAATAACAGCATCGGGATACCCCAATGGATTTGCCGGGTCAAAATAACTCAGCTCCACACTCGGTTCACTTTCGAGGGGATCAAGATCCGTGTGATGGGCGAGGTGGGGGAGCCGCAGAATAACAATTTTGAGACGATTTTGCGGTGAGTGGCGGGAGTTGATATCGAAAGTTAAGGGACTTTCTGGATGGAAATATTGACTAGTTAAGGAGGGTAAATGACCAAGAACAGGTAAGTTTAAATGCTCCTGTACCCAACGGTTCTGGATGTCGCTAATGCGGCGATCGCCTTCCCACTGATTAAAAATAACACCGCGGATAAGCTTCCTATTCTCCGCCGCTAGCCGCTCCCAAAAACCACATAATTGATTCAGAGCCCCCCCCTGCCGACAATCAATAATAATCACACCAGCAGGATGAAACGAAGAAGATTTTAGCAATTCAAAATTTTCATCCGTATCACTTAAAAAAGGATTATAAAGACCATAGCGATAGGTATCAAAGACCATGAGATTATGAGCCGATTTATACAGCTTATCCAAACATTCTTGGATTAATGGCTTCGCAATACCATAATAATTTTGATAATAATCAGAGCGACTGACCGTGCCGATACCACGTCCTTGGATAAACAACTGATATTGCAAACTAGGCCCATCAGAAGGCTTTAAAATTACTGGGTTCAGCATAGCCGTTGCCTTCACCCGAGCCGCCCATGCTTGCCATGCCACAGAGTGACTCACCGTAACATTATGGTCAATCGTGTAACCCTGGGAGATATCAGCCTGCGCTTGGAATGGCGTAACATTCCAGTCTTCCCGTGTTAGCCACCGACAAAGAGCTGTTGCAAACCATGATTTGCCAGCGCCACAGGTCGGACTAAATACAGCGATCGCCCGCATGGATATTCCTCAAATTACGTAAATTAACTTTTAAAAAGGCATTCATACACTTTTCACAATATAGCCAATCATCCGAAAGAGTTACAAAAGAATTAAACACCAACCGGATTCATGGTTAAACCCGACAAAAAAATTACTAATAACATGAAACACCACAGAGCAATTCATCTTGGCGGCACTCTACACCGAACAATAAGCCAATAGATGTACTAATCTAAACCCTATGAATTGTCCAAGAGAAGAATGCTAAACTCAGAAAAGCACTTCACAAAAATTCACATAACATGACGGCTACCTCTCCTTCCACAAAAAAGTCTTATGACCAGACCGCTTGGCAGCGGGGTTATGAGTCGCAACCCTGTGAAATAGCCTATGAAGTGACAGATATTGACGGTCAAATTCCCCAAGAATTAGAAGGGACACTGTTCCGTAACGGCCCCGGACTTTTAGATATCGGTGGATTTCCCATTAAGCATCCCTTCGATGGCGATGGCATGGTCTGCGCCATGACTTTTAAAGCCGGTAAGGCCTATTTTCAAAATCGCTTTGTCCGCACCGAGGGATTTGTCACCGAACAAAAAGCAGAAAAGCCTTTATATCGCGGTGTCTTTGGGACAGAAAAACCCGGCGGTTTGTTGAATAATATGTTCGATTTACGCCTCAAAAATATTGCTAATACTAATGTTATTTATTGGGGTGACAAACTCCTCGCCCTTTGGGAAGCCGCCGAACCCCATCGCCTTGATCCGGGAACTTTAGAGACGAAAGGCATTGACTATTTAAAGGGTATTTTAAAATCTGGTGATGCTTTTTCGGCGCACCCCCGCATTGATCCTGCTTGCATTTGGGATAACGGCGATCGCTGCCTTGTAAACTTTGCCATTAAGCCCGGTTTAAACACCACATTAGTGATTTATGAAATTAGCCCCAGCGGCGAATTACGGCGCTACAAAGAACATAAAGTAGATGGTTTTGCCTTTATCCACGACTTTATCATTACGCCAAACTATGTCATTTTTTTTCAGGCGACAGTGAGTTTTAACCCCTTACCCTATGCTTTCGGATTAAAGGGAGCCGGGGAATGTGTGAATTTTCAGGCCGATAAGCCAACGAGAATGGTCGTTATTCCTCGCGATCCAGCCAACAATAATGTGCAAACATTAGAAGCTGAAGCGGGTTTTGTTTTTCACCATGCTAATGCCTTTGAAAAGGACAATAAAATCATTGTCGATTCAGTTTGTTATCAATCAATTCCCCAAGTTCAGGCTGATGTTGATTACAAAAATGTTGATTTTGACCAGCTCGATCCGGGGCAATTGTGGCGCTTTGAACTAGATCTTGAACGCCAAAAGGTGACCCGTGAGTTATTAGATACGCGCTGCTGTGAATTTCCGGTGGTGCATCCTGATTATGTCGGTCGTGATTATCGTTATGCCTATATTGGTGCGACCCATTCCCAGACTGGCAATGCGCCTTTGCAGGCGCTGTGGAAACTAGATGTTAAAACGGGTGAGTCCCAGCTTTATTCCTTTGCGCCGGATGGTTTTGCTGGGGAACCGATTTTTGTGCCGAACTCCTGTGGTGAAGCGGAGGATGATGGCTGGGTGCTGCTCATGACCTATGATGCTGCCCGCCATGGTTCTGATGTTGGGATTTTCGATGCTCGTAATATTGAACAAGGGGCGATCGCCACGGTGCATATCAAGCAACATATTCCCTATGGTTTACATGGCAGCTGGACACCAAAAACGTTTGTTTCTTTTTAGGTTAGTGGTGATCTCAAAATAACTAAAAGATAAATTAAATAATGCTGTTGTCCATTTACATTGTTAGAGAGGTCTAATTTTTTGTGCATTGATAGATATGACCGTAGTAGCCTGCTTGGCGGGTACGCTGCTCATGTTCACAAAGTTTTGGTGTTAGTGAATTTTCTAAGTTAAGCACCCATAATTTAAATTGTTGATGATCAATTATTTCAGTAAGTTGATTAATTTCGTCGTCATATTTTTTGGGATTTGTTTGAAAAGGTACAAGGGTAAAGGAGATGTCACTAGGACTAGATCTTTGGTGTTTTTCCCAGGCGATCGCCATCATTTCGCCTGTCTGAACTGTACTTTTGTAGGCCGTTAAAATTAATGCAGGCTGATTATCGACCGCAATTTTCTGAATGATCGAAGTCGGATTATAGGGCTTTTGATAGGCTAAATTTGTAATGACGCTAACGCCACCGAGAAAACTACAACAAAAAATGGCGGCGATCGCCCGGCAGCCAGATTGGGAGAAACAAGAAAATATTTTTTGTAGGGGAAAATAAATGGGGATTTCTTGCTGCCAAAATGAACAAATGGTGATAGCTACCAATAAAATGATAGCCGGAAAATAGACAAAACTATAACGCGCACCACGGGTAATATCGTAGCCAAATCTGTAGGTTAAAATAGCAAATAAACCCCAGATAGACACAATAAATCTGTTGAGAAAAAATATTAATGCTTGGTATTGAGGTTTGATTATTTGGTTGCTATTACTCTGTTGCCAGAGGCGATAAAGCTGAATACTAAATATTGCAATAATGACAAAAGATACGATGGCAATTGGCCATAAACTTGCCTGTACTGGCAATAAAAAAATCATGGTCATCAAAACATAAAATAGCTGAACTATTGGCCAAATGAAGTCTAACCAGTTGGACATATCAAGGCGAATCCAGTCGGTCATTGTGCTGCCATAGCCTACGGGCAAAATTTGTGTGATCCAAATAAGACTAAAACTTCCGACACCCATCACAACAAAAACAAGCTGTAAAAGTTGTAATTTATTAATAAATATTGTTTTGCGCCACAGTAACCAAATGAGGGCGATCGCCTCAGCAATTATTGTCAAACCGAAAAAGTAATGGCTTAATAAACCACAAATATTTAAGCCCAACCAACTAAAAATAAAAGGGGCGGAAAAAGATTTTTGCCGAATCAAGTAGTTAATATAATAGAGGCAATATCCCAGCGAAAAAATAACCAAAGTAGTCATTAAAGTGTAATGGCGAGCTTCTTGGGATAAATAAATATGAAAAGGAGAAAATGCTATCAAAGCGGCACTGAATTGGGCAATTCTCTCTGATTTAAAAGTTGTTTTTGCAACCCAATAAAGACTAAGTATTGCAAAAATTCCTACAAAAGCAGATAAATAACGAGTGCTGTAGATTGAAACATAACCTGCTGGATCTAAAGGAAATAATCGCTGCCAAGTATTAACGATTAAAAAATATAATGGAGGGTGATTATTATGCTGAATGAGAAGTTCTGAGACCCTTTGCCAACCATAAACTGGATAACCCTTAAGGGGCTCCAAAAGTTCTGCTGCTGAGATGATTTGAGCAATGGGAATTGTGCTGTAATCATCGCCACGGGCATATAAAATAGAAGCGAATTCGTCTGTCCATAGCGGCTTTGTATTGATATTGGATAGCCGTAATATCCCGCCTAAAATAAGCCAAAATAGGGTTAGAAAAGAAGATTTTAATTTAAAAACATTAGCCATAGTTGATTGAGAGGCAAGATTTGTGCTCAAGAGTTTATCTAAAAAACATCATCAAATTTATTGCTTTAAAATCTTTTGTGAACGGTCGTGAATTGATTATTCTTGAATTGTTACTGGGAAATTAAGTGTGGCGATCGCCGCGGGAAAAGACTGGGGCAATACAGTAAGATATCCTGTGTTGGAATATTACAAACGCAGATTGAGATTAGGTTACGCAAGTTTATGGACGCAAGAATCCGGGTTGAGTTGGGAGAAAATAGCTACGATATCGCCATCGCTAATGGTAAGTTAGGGCGGCTTGGTCTTGAGCTTAGTCAACTAAATCTTGGCAAAAAGATTCTGATTATTTCTAATCCTGAGATTTTTGGTCATTATGGCGAAACGGTCGTTGGTTCCCTCGTCCAAGCTGGTTTTGAAGTTTGTACACATTTAATTGCGGCGGGAGAAGAGTATAAAAATCTCACTTCGATTCAGCAGATTTATGATACTGCCCTAGAAAATCGTATTGAGCGCTCCTCGACCTTTTTAGCGTTGGGTGGCGGTGTTATTGGTGATATGACGGGCTTTGCCGCTGCGACTTGGCTGCGGGGTATTAATTTTGTGCAGGTACCGACCTCGTTACTGGCAATGGTGGATGCATCGGTCGGTGGTAAAACGGGTGTCAATCACCCCCAGGGTAAAAATTTAATCGGCGCTTTTTATCAGCCAAAATTTGTGATGATCGATCCGACGGTTCTTGAAACGCTTCCGCTACGAGAGTTCCGGGCGGGTATGGCAGAGGTGATTAAGTATGGTGTGATTTGGGATCGCGAACTGTTTAAGGAGTTAGAAATTGCGGAAAGTATTGACAGCTATGAAACAATTAGCGCTGATTTACTAGATCTTATTTTGGAACGGTCTTGTCAGGCGAAAGCGGATGTTGTGGGTCAAGACGAACGGGAATCGGGGATTCGCGCCATTCTTAATTATGGTCACACCCTTGGTCATGCGGTGGAAAGTTTGACCCACTATAAGCAATTTGTCCATGGTGAAGGGGTGGCAATTGGGATGGCTCTAGCGGGGGCGATCGCCATGAAAATGAGTTTATGGACAAGTGATGAAGTGCAGCGACAGGATGCTTTAATCCAAAAGGCTGGTTTGCCTGTTGATTGTCCTGAGCATTTGCAGGTGGGGGATATTCTCCGGACATTACAAAGTGACAAAAAGGTGCGGGCGGGCAAGGTTCGTTTTATTTTGCCTACGAAAATTGGTGAGGTTTTGATTACCGACCAAGTTAGATCAGAGTTGATTGAAGATGTGCTGACACCCATGTCCGCCTAAGGTACGGCGATCGCCCTTTGGGGCTTGATATTTTGGCTAGTTGTTTAATAATTAGCTAATAGCGAAGGCTAACGTTCGGTCTTAATTGCATTAATTTATCAGTGTTTTTTCGTTGCCATTTCCCTACACTTTTGTTTCTTTAATTACGTCTCAATGCCCACAGCTACCCTTCTCGTTTCTTGCCCTGACCAACAGGGACTTGTTGCTAAAATCGCGAACTTTATTTATTCGAACGGCGGCAATATCATCCACGCCGACCAGCATACCGACTTTAGCGCAGGGCTATTTCTCACGCGGATTGAGTGGGAATTAGCAGGCTTTAATTTACCAAGAGAAGTGATCGATCCTGCCTTTGGGGCGATCGCCAAGCCATGGAATGCCACTTGGAAACTGCATTTTTCCGATCAAATTCCCCGCCTTGCCATTTGGGTGACAAAGCAAGATCATTGTTTATTGGATCTTTTATGGCGACAACAGGCGAAGGAATTGCCAGCCTCCATCCCGCTCATCATGAGCAATCACGAAAAGTTAGCGGCGATCGCCACACAATTTGGCATTGATTTCCACCATATTCCCATTACAAAAGAAACAAAAATTGATCAAGAACAAAAACAATTAGAATTACTAAAACAGTACAAGATTGATTTAGTAATTTTGGCTAAATATATGCAGGTGCTTAGCCCTAATTTCTTGCAAAAATTCAACCATGTGATTAATATTCACCATTCCTTTTTACCAGCTTTTGCTGGCGCTAAACCCTACCATCGTGCCCACGACCGCGGCGTTAAAATCATTGGCGCAACCGCCCACTACGTCACCCAAGATTTAGATGAAGGCCCCATCATAGAACAAGATGTCGTGCGAGTCAGCCACAGAGACGATGTCAAAGATTTAATTCGTAAAGGCAAAGATCTAGAGCGAGTCGTTTTGTCCCGCGCCGTCAGATTGCACTTACAAAATCGCGTTTTAGTTTACGGGAATCGAACCGTTGTATTTGCCTAGGAAGCCATCATTTTTTTTGCTTTGATGGGAATTTCAATGATGAATTCAGTTCCTTGATCTTCCTCAGAAAAACAAGTTAACTCCCCTCCATGTTTTTCTACAATAATTGAGTGGGAAATTGACAATCCTAAACCGGTTCCCTTACCCACTTCTTTTGTCGTAAAAAACGGTTCAAATAAACGCTGTCTCACTTTTTCTGGAATACCGGGTCCATTATCGATAATGCGAATCCTAATCCGGCCGGATAAATCGGGAGTGGGTGCTTGTTTTTCTGTCTTGATTGTAATGCGACTCGGTTTTGCTTGCTTTTCTGCTGGCGATCGCCGGGCATTATAGTCATCAAGAGCATCAATGCCATTGCTCAAAATATTCATAAATACTTGATTGAGCTGACCCGCATAGCATTCGACTAACGGCAACTCTCCATATTGTCGCTCGATGGCGATCGCCCCCCGTTCTTGGCTTTTCTTAAGACGATTTTGCAAAATCATTAACGTACTATCAATACCCGCATGGATATCCACCTGCTTCATTTCCGACTCATCTAGGCGTGAAAAAACCCGCAGGGATTTCACAATTTCTCGAATACGCTCTGCTCCCACCATCATTGAAGATAAAAGTTTGGGCATATCCTCAATAACATAATCCAGCTCAATCACTTCAATTTCTGCCTGGATAGTTTGGCTCGGCTCCGGATATTCAGTACGGTACAGCTCGATCAATCCCAGCAAATCGCTAATATAATCCCGCGCATGGTTGATATTGCCAAAAATAAAATTCACAGGATTATTAATCTCATGGGCGACTCCCGCCACCATTTGCCCGAGACTCGACATCTTTTCACTCTGCACAATCTGGGTTTGGGTTTGCCGTAACTGCTGTAACGTTTTTTCCAACTCATCAGCTTTTTGGCGTAACTCCCCTTCTGATTGTTCTAAGGCTTCGATGGCTAAATGCCGATCTGTAATATCCCGCGAAACGCCTAAGATACCAACTACATTTTTCTCTTCATCTAATAACGGTATTTTTTGGGTGTCTAAAACATATTCAATACCATGAACATCTGTGACATGGTCGCTGGGGTTATGTACTGTTTTTCCTAATAAAATCTCTTCATCTTCTTGGCGAATGATTTTTTCATCTTTACTTGTGATACCCTCGCCTAAATCTTGAGTCGTTAGAATTTCTGAAATAGTTCTACCGATAATATCTTCGTGGTTCAGCTGAAAGTGGCTGGCAAAACTATCGTTAACGAGTACAAACCGAAAGTTAGTATCTTTCACAAAAATCCAATCGGGAGTGGCATTAATGATGCTCGATAGTAGCTGTTGCGATTGTTTTGTATCTTCAAAAATACGCCGCAATTCTTCTTCAATGACTTCGCGTTTAAGGATTTCATCTTTTAAAACTGCATTTTTTTGTTCGATTTGAGCGGTGCGTTGATTAACTTTAAATTCTAAGTCTTCGTAGGCTGTTGCTAGTGCGGCTGTCATCCGATCAAAGGTTTGAGCCACATGGGCGAGTTCGTCACTGCCTTGAATATTGAGGCGGTACTCAAAATCACCATTGCTTAAGTGTTTTGCGCCTTTGCTAAGACGATCTAAGGAGGCTAGTACGGGGCTCACGATCGCCTGATATTGCAGCACCATGAGCGCCACGATGAACAGTACAACAACCCAAATAATCCGGGCAAAAAGTTGGTTTAGGTCTTTTTTTTCGGCGATCGCCGCCAAGATTTGACTTTCGACCTCTTGCTCTAATTCATTGAGATAAAGCTCAATATCACGGCGAAAAAAATTAATACTGCGGATATCCTGTTGCAAAATAGAGTCATTTTCGACGGTGTCTCCGAGGCGATCGGCAATGGCACGGATATTTTGATAGCGTTGCTCTAGAAAAATTAGGGCTTCTTTTTCGGGATATTCTGCCCGCAGCTCTTCGAGGGTAAGGACAAAACCCGATTTTGCTTTTTGGTAGCGTTCAATTTCTTCTGGGTCGCGATTGAGTACGAGAAAATCCTTTAAACCAATAATCTGCTCATCGAGCAATAGCCGAAGCTGGGTATATTGCTCCTGTCTTGCGCGGACAGCACTTTCTCTGGTTTCAATCCGTAGCTCTTGCAGCTGTATCCAAATATTGGCACCACTGACCAAAGCGATAATTAAAGCGCCAAGACCGAGGGATGAACTAAAAAATTTGGTAGAGATTTTCATAGAACGTGGTCAACCAGAAAATGGCATTAAACTCCTAAACGCCGGAGTCTTCTTCTTGAGCCTGCTGTTGATAATTTTGATAGAGCTGGCGGATCGTTTCGTAGTCACCATCTTCCACAATAGTGTAACCCTGAGCTTCTGAAACACTGACGCTCACTAATCCTGCCGGGGCTTCAATTAGGGCTTTTTGAAGGATGGGTTTAAAGCTCTCTGGTACAGATCCTGACACGACAATAGGAGCATTGGTAATGGGATCTGACTCCCAAAGGAGCTGAATTTTTTCAGAGTCTAGTATGTCAGTTTCTAGGGCTTTGTTGTAGGTGGCGCGATTGATGGCGATCGCCTCCACTTTTCCTTGGAGTAGCAGCTGCAAAGTTTGGTCATGGGTCTCACCGAAATGTACCGCGGCAAAATCCCTTTCTGGATCGATATCAAGGTTTTTAAATTCATAGCTGGGTAATAAAAAACCCGATGTAGAAGCGTCATTGACAAAGCTAAAGCGTCGACCTTTTAGATCCTCAAGGGTGGTTATGTCTGTGTGGCCAATGATGACCCCTGTGTACCAAGGTCTCCCGCTATTTTCGTCAATGGGAGCGGCGATCGCCTCAATGCTAGGATTTTGTTCCTTCGCTTGAATGTAGGTTAATGGCCCCAGATAAGCCATATTCACTGTGCCATTGACCAGTTGCTCGACGGCATTTTCATAATCACTGGCCACATTAAGTTCGACTGGAATTGCTAACGTCTCCACCAAATATTGTTGTAATGCGGCAATCTTCTCCGTCCGCTCTGGACTAGATCGATCCGGCAAAATCACAATGGTGAGTTTTTCTAGGGATTCATTGTCTTCCTCCGCCTGCTCAACTACCGATGCTTGGCTATCAACATCCGCCGGAGGGGGCTGACGGGACGAATCAGGGGCTGGCCTAGAACAGCCATAGATTAGCAAAAAGGCGATCGCCCCCGTGCAAAAAAAGTGGCGCATATGGTTGAGCAAAATATTTCGCAATTGTCGTGACGAAGAGGCAAGGAGATGAGCTTTAATTTGTCTACAGCGACTTTTTGCCCCGATCCGTAGCGATCTGGAATTATTATACGTACGAGTTAAACCTTCTTGGGTTAAAGGTTTGGCAACACTTCTGCTGTGTCATATAAAGACGCAACTTCGGTGATCGGTAAGCGGGATTGCACAGGCAAATCCAAAGTACTGCGATCACCCCGGTCAAAATGTTCTGCGGCAGCACAGGCAATCATCGCGGCATTATCAGTACAAAACTTCAAAGGCGGAAAATGTACCGCAATCCCTGCTTTTTGGGCAGCAGCAGTCAGGGTTTGCCGTAAACCACTATTAGCCGCAACACCACCACCCACCACAATGGTCTGCAGTTGGCGATCGCCGGCACATCGCACCGCTCGTTTCGTGAGCGCCTTGGCCACCGTATATTGAAAACTAGCCGCAATATCATTGACAGGAATATCTTTCCCCTCTTTTTCTAGCCTTTGCACCAGATACAAAACCGCCGTTTTCAAACCACTAAAACTACAGTCATAGGGGTGATAGCCACCTTCCGGCAACGAAATGCGACCTTCCGGCAACGGAAAAGCGCGTGGATTGCCCTCCTTCGCCAACCGATCAATCACAGGGCCACCCGGATAACCCACCCCTAACAGCCGCGCCACCTTATCAAAAGCCTCCCCCGCCGCATCGTCACGAGTTTGTCCGAGCAATTCATACTCACCGCAGCTTTTGACCTCAATAAAACTCGTATGGCCGCCCGAAACCAGCAAACACAAAAAAGGCGGCTCTAAATCCGGCTGACTGAGATAGCTCGCATAAATATGACCTTCCAAATGATGCACACCGATAAAAGGTTTTTGTTTTAGCATCGCGAGGGTTTTTGCTGCCGAAGCCCCGACTAATAACGCCCCCACCAATCCCGGCGCACAGGTCGCGGCGATCGCCTCAACCTCATCCCAACCAAAACCCGCCTGCTCAAAAACACTGGCGATACAGACATTAATACTTTCTAAATGGTGGCGAGAAGCAACCTCAGGAACGACCCCGCCAAACTCTCGATGTATGTCGATTTGTGAAGCAACAACATTACCTAGAACTTTACGATTATTAACAATTGCAACGGCAGTTTCATCACAACTTGTTTCGATTGCTAAAACAATACCCATATATCGGTATAACTTAGATTTAAGTTAATAACTTTAACCTTTTTTGCCTTTACTGGATACGCTATTACCATTAATATTGCTTCCGAAGTACAAATGGATTGGCGTATCTTTTGTACAAAAAACTTAACTATTTTGTAACAAAAGGAAACAAACTTATGCAACGTTTCGTAGCTGTTGTTTGCGCCTTTGCTCTTTCTTTAACCTTGTGGTTTGGCTTTGCGACACCTGTACAAGCTGATTCTTTGACTCACCTTACTCCCTGTAGTGAGTCTGCCGCATTCCAAAACAGAGCAAAGAACTTCCGCAACACCACCGCAGACCCCGAATCTGGTCAAAAGCGCGCAGAGATGTACTCTGAGGCGCTTTGTGGCCCCGAGGGTCTGCCCCGCCTTATTGTTGATGGTCGCCTCGACCACGCTGGTGATTTCTTGATCCCTAGCGTTTTATTTCTATTCGTCGCCGGTTGGATTGGTTGGGTTGGCCGCGCCTACCTCATCGAAGTCCGTAAGGATCCCAAAACTGCTGCGATGAAGGAAATCATCATTGATGTTCCCCTCGCAATTAAAGTGATGCTAACTGGCTTTGCATGGCCTCTAGCAGCTCTCAAGGAATTCACTTCTGGTGAGCTTACTGCGAAGGAAGGCGAAGTCCCCATTTCTCCTCGCTAGAGAAAATTCTGCTCAGGTTTAGTCATTACTTTCTGGAGTAAAACACATGGATAAATTTTTATCTTCTGCACCAGTTCTTCTAACCGCAATGATGGTTTTTACGGCTGGTATTTTAATTGAGTTTAATCGTTTTTTCCCCGATCTGTTGTTCCATCCTTTGGGATAAAAATCGGTTTTTACTAAAACAAAAAAAGATATAAATTTAGAGGTATAGAATTAATTTTGATTCTGTACCTTTTTTACTTTTTCAGTAGTGAACGAACGGCTCTGAATAAACAAGTTTATGAAGCTGGTGAAATTATCGTGATTTTGAATGAATTTGAGGAATGAGTCTTTGTCTTCTTTGGGGAGTTTTTTGGGTAAGGAAGGGGTTTCAGTTGGTTGCGTAATTTAGAGAAAATCCACTCTTCGACTCCTTTGGGAAGGGGGCTTTTTTATTTGCCATAAACTTCTTTCACTAAAGTAGCGAGTTGTTCGACGGCTGTTTCGATTTCACTGTTGGTTGCGGTGAGGCTAATGCGGAGACATTGTTGTTTGTGTTGCCACTCTTCTCGTAAGCCGGGGAAAAAGGGGCTGCCGGGCACGACGATGACTCCCACTTTTTTTAGTTCTTGGTATAGTTCCCAGTCAGTCATGGGTAACTCATCGAACCATAGCCATGCAAAGATTGCGCCTTCGCCACGGTGGAGATACCAAGGGATATCGCTGGGCATTAATGCGTCGAGCTTACTGGACAGTAATTCGATTTTATTTTGGTAGTAGGGGCGGATAATGTTAAGGGCGATGTCTGCTAGGGCTCCTGATTGGATTGCTCTGGTGGCGATCGCCTGACCGTAGCGGGAGGAGTGGATACAAGCGTTTGTGAGAAAGGCCTGTAAAATTCCGACAAACTTTGGTTCGCCAATGGCAATGCCGACTCGCTCACCGGGTAAACCCGCCTTTGACAGACTCAAGCAATGGAGCACATTGCCGCCAAATAATGGTTTCATTTCGGTGAAATTTAAAGCGGGGAAAGGTGGTGCATAGGCGGAATCGACTAAGACGGGTACGTCATAGGTGGCGGCTAAATCTGCGATTTTTTGAGTTTCTTCGTTGGTTAGGACATTGCCTGTGGGGTTGCAAGGACGCGAAAAAATGACACAGCCAGTGTTTTCGTCGATTTTTAGTTGGTTAAAGTCGGGGCGATATTTAAAACGGTGGTTTTTTTGGTCAATATCGAGGCTCGGCTTAAAGGCTTTCACGGCTTCGGGGTATAAGCTCACGCCGCCATAACCTGTGTAGTCTGGGCTGAGGGGCAAAATAATTTCTTTGAGGCGATCGCCTGCGTCGTATCCCCCAAAGGCATTGGCGGCGAGGAAGTAAAGGGATTGGGAGCCGGGTGTGATGACGATATTGTCGCTGGTGAGATTTAAGCCGTAACGTTGATTAAAATCCGCGGCGATCGCCTCAATGAGTGGTTCATAGCCTTGGGAAGAGCCATAACGGCAAACCACTTCACCATATTCAGAACTTGCTAATAAATCCGCTGTGCAGTCTCGCCAAAGCTGCTCCACTTCGGGAATGATCACAGGATTGCCTGCACTGAGATTAATAAATTCTTGTCCAGTTCCGGCCTTGAGGGTATCGATAATATCTTTCATAATGGCGCGCACACCCGTGAGACGGGACATTTGCGTACCAAATTTAGAGAGCTGGACAGACTGGGACATAGGACTTGGAATCAATGGCAATGTTTTATCTTACCCTGTTGTCTAATACGAACTATCTAGTGCCATTGCTCGGTTAACGGCATGGCATCGAGATAGGCAACGGAGTAAAAATTATGGGCTTCAATTTCTTGGGTGGCTGTAAATAGTGGCGCTAAATTGGCGTTTAAAATGCCTGTTGGGTAGGGTTGTAATTCTGATTTGTGGGGCGATCGCCAAAAGCTAAAAACGGATTTTTCTTGGGGCGGAAATTGTAATTGTTGGGCGCGAGCAACTTGAATTTTTGCTTGGGGTAAATGGCTCAGAAATTGATTGAGCTCTACCGAAATTTCTTGGGTGAAGCGCAATTGAATTGTTTCACTCGAAAGAGATTGTACGTAGCCGGGGGATAAAAAACTGTCATAATTTTCCGCCGTTGCTTCTCGTCGTTCCACAAAACTCAGACTGAGGGCTTTCAACATTTGGCGAACGGGTTCTGCTTCCTTGCCCATGACTTCCGGCACTAGGGTGCTGCGTGAAAGGGGGCTATCTCGATTACTCAAATCCGTCACGCTCATGTGGGTTGCGCCGTCAGCGACGACTAAATATTTATCGCCTCCTAATTTGTTAAAGGGTAAAAGTTGGTGGGTTAGGCTCGGTGTGATGGCATCCTTTGTTCCTGTCAGCACCATTGTCGGAATCTTGATCTGGCCGAGGCCTTCAGCCCCAAAGACTTCTCCAATAATCGGGTTGAGGGCGATCGCCTGTTTGATCCGTTCATCCCGTAAATTTAAACGTCCATAGGGTAAATCTGAAGCCGCACATTGGAGCCAGTCGCCCGGCGATCGCATCAGGGGATTAGATTGATGACAGTGGTTCCGAATGGCAGGGGGATCGACAACGCCACCCGCTAAAGCTAGAGCCGTATATCCTCCAAAAGAATGGCCAATGATCGTCACATCATCCGTTGTAAAACGACCTTGAAATTCCGCTAATTCGTCAAGATTTTCCAACTCATCTAAAACAAAACTAATATCTTTTGGCCGCTCGATAAACTCCTCAGCCGGCAATAGATTTTCAAAGGTTAAACCCGAATTAAATAGCGACTGCACATTACTACCGGGGTGGTCTGGTGTAACGACGGTATAGCCATGGGAAGCGAGGTGATATCCCAAATAATCTAAAAAGCGACGATTTGCAGCAAAACCGTGGGACAAAACAATGAGTTGATCCTTTGCCACAGGACTATCATAAATATCAATGGGAATCGTGCGATCCCGCTGATAATCTTGCAACACAACCGTTTGACGGCGCACCACCTGTTGACCCGCGGTAGTGGGGTCTAGGGTTTGGGGAATAATTGCAACTGCCGTTTCGGTCTCGATTTCTAAATCGTTGGTAATTTTTGGGCTGAGAATTTGACTTTGCAGGTTGGGTAAATTTGCCTGTAATAATAATCCCGCAACGGCGGTCAAATCTACGGTGAGTTCCTTGGCTGGATAAGCTCGTAAAACATTTAAAGCACTGAGATTAAGCTCTTGGCTAGCAACGCTATTGAGTGCACTTTTTAAGCCATCCACAGAACTATTGGGTAGGGCAACTTGCAATTGATCTAAAACAATTTTTCCGGCGGGCGATCGCCATAGTTCGTCCAAAAACTGCGTGGCAACTTCCGGCTGTACATTCAAACTTTTACGCAGAAAGCTCCGCATATTAGAACCCAGAAAACTTTTATAGGGGCGTAGGTTTGTCGGTAGCTCGCCAGTTTCTGCAAATGCTTCCAAATCATCAACAGCTAAGGTTTGCTGCAAAGGCCCAATCCGTAACCGCAAAGTATCGGCGGCGATCGCCTCTGAACCAAAGCCAAAACCTAGGGCAGCCCCCATCAAAACACCGACATAATTTGCCACAAAGCGACGACTTTTGCCCATACTCATTCCCTTTCGCAGCTCCCGCCCATAACTAACCTACTGTAGCTTGCTTGTTTGACTGACCTAGTAAGCCTAAGGTTCCAACATCGCTATCAACCCCAGCCGCCGATAACCTTGCAACACAACCTCAAAGCATCTGGGACACAACAAACAAAAAACCTACCGATGAAGGTAGGCCGTAGATCACGCGCTAAACAGCGATACAAGACGTTACCCAGCAAACTCACTAGATGACTCAGCCGCAATCTTATTCTCCGACTGCTTAGTCTGCCAATTCTTTGAATCACCAATAAATATCATCAACTCATGAATAAATAAAATCACACCAGCCATTTCTAAACTTTCTTCAACAGTCGCGATCATCTTGTACATGAAGTCAAATCCCTGCGTCGAAGCATAATACCCACCAATCACTTCGATCCCTAAAGCCCCTCCCAAATAAAGCGAGGCAGCAATAATAAACATGCGCGCTGTCCTAGTTGGCAACTGCCGCATAAAATTCCAAAAATATGGAATTAGTAAAAGAATTAAAAGTGCTGCGGGAATGACCCAAGCATGGCGAAAAATTGCAACATCTTCAACATTTAATAAGGTTTTCACCGGTTTCATCAGCCGCTCATGAAAAGAAAGGAATTCGTCGATCGCCATCATCAAAAAACCGACGGACAACACAAGCCAGTGAGTAAAAGGAGCCTTTCTCCTGAACTGCATGAAAGAAATCCGACCGAGCAAAACCGACGCACCGAGAAGCAGCAAAGTTGAAAAACTAGCTGGAATATTCTTTTCCCCATCCACATTAAAAAAACGCGTCAACATAAACTGTAGAGAGTTATGGTGCGGCCAGTAGTACATTGCCCAGCCCAAGATACTTGCGGCGACAAGAGCTAATGCAATACCACTGAGAAAATATGCCGTAAGATGTGCCTTTGATTTATTAGCCCACATTTAACTCAACCTTAATGCTCAATAATCTAATCTTAGTTAAAAAAGCTGCTTTTTATTGAAGTCTTAATTGAAACTTTGATGAAGCTTTAGATTTTCTGGGTGAGATTGGTATTTTTTAGACAGCTAGCAACAGCTCAACCTTGACTATTAATGGAGCATAATTGAAGGATTAAAGTAAATGGCTGTTTGTCATTCAGTAATCTTATTGCGAGGGTTAGGAGCAACTAAATTACCTTAATGTGATGTCTGAACATATGGAGTAGCAGGGATTTCTGCGCTATCTAATACTGGATTTTGTTCTGCCTAAGCGTTTTGACTTGTTTAAGCTGCAATAGTAGTGCAGCCTCTATCTTTTTTTGCTTAGTCTAAAGTTAAATCGTCTGTCGGTAAGGCAAGTGAATGAAGTGAGAACAAGTCTACACTTTTTTATTTATGCGGTACTGTTCTCTCTGCTTATCGGTTAGATAGCGACTCTTTTGAGCATTAACTGAAATTAGTCTTTGGTCTTTTGCTAATGGTTGACTTCAGCTCCATATCCTGACGAATGCTTTGATATATATGAGGTATGTCATCAAATTGAGAGCAAAGCAGCAGTCATTTTCCTCTTGGTTTTGCAAGATAAGCTAATTATTTTCATCAAAAAATCCACCCTCGTTTAATCCAGAGTGGAATGATTGAAATATCATTTGTTGTTCAATCAATTATTCGGGAGAATCAATTAAACCGGGATGATCTAAGGGGCGATCGCCGGGTGCATCCCAGAAAAAACGTCGCTCAGATGCAGCAATCGGTTTGTCATTAATACTGGCTTCCCGACGGCGCATCAAACCCGCTGCGTCAAATTCCCAATTTTCATTACCATAGGCGCGATACCATTGCCCCGCATCATCCTGCCATTCATATTGAAACCGCACCGCAATCCGGTCATCGCCGTAGACCCACAGTTCTTTTACTAGACGATAGTTCAATTCTTTGTCCCATTTACGGCGCAGAAACTCACGAATATTTTCCCGACCCTGAAAAACTTCCGCCCGATTCCGCCAGAAACTATCCTCGGTGTAGGCTAGACAAACCCTATCCGGGTTGCGACCATTCCAAGCATTCTCAGCCATCCGTACTTTGGCGATCGCCGTCTCCCGATCAAAAGGCGGCACTAACTTTTTCGACGTTGTAGTCATAATTTTAAATAGCCTCGATTACCCTGAAAAATTCACAAAAAAGTGACTATCAGTTTCCACCAACAGCCACAATCAAACCATTATTTGCTCAGTAGCCCTGCCTTACCATTTCTTGTAGGGCAAGAACTTACCGCACATAATAACCTTCACGCGATCGCCCTTCGGATCTTCTTCGCGTTCCACATCAATCGAAAAATCAATCGCACTCATAATGCCGTCCCCAAACTTCTCATGGACAACCGCCTTCACAGGCATCCCATAAACCTGCATGATTTCATAAAAACGGTAGATGAGCGGATCAGTCGGAACCAAAGGATCTAAACCCCCCTTCACCGGACATTCCGTCAAAGGCTCAATCAAAGACTCATCAGCGGCGATCGCCTCAACAATCTTCGTCGCCTCCTCCACAGAAGCACTCGCTTGACGATAAAAAACAGACGCAATCCACACCTCATCACGGCCCACTTTCCCCTCCAAATCCGCAAAAGAAACACCAGCCGCCTTCTTTGCCGCCAAAAGCTTTTCCGTTACATCAGAAATTGCCATCATTCAAATCCTCTAAAAAATCAAAAATTACAATGTAAAAAAGTCGCAGTATGTTGATTAGCGGGTAATTCTCGCCGCCTCAACAGCCCGCGTTTCGCGAGATAAATGACGCTCCATCTCCACCTTCAGATCATGGTAAGCCGGATACTGATCCAACTCCTCACGATTACGCGGGCGAGGAAAAGGCACATCTAAAATCTCATCCACACCAGCCGCAGGACCACGGGTCATCATAATAATCCGATCAGATAAAAGCAGCGCTTCATCAATACTATGGGTGATCATAATTACCGTTTTCCGTTCCCGCTCCCAGATCCGTTCAATCTCATCCTGCAAAAAACCACGAGTTAACGCATCCAATGCCCCAAACGGCTCATCCATCAACAACATTTGTGGATTAATCGCCAGAGCACGGGCAATACCCACCCGCTGTTTCATCCCACCAGAAATCTCGTGGGGATGCTTTTTCTCCGCACCAGTCAAACCGACTAACTGAATATGCTCTTTAATCGTGCGTTGGATTTGCTTTTTCGGCATATCCGGATAAACCGTTTCCACCGCAAAATAAAGATTTTCTTCAACAGTCATCCAAGGCATCAGCGCATAACTCTGGAACACCATGCCCCGGTCTGGCCCCGGCCCAGTGATTGGCATACCATTCAGGCGAATTTCACCAGAGGTAACAGGCGAGAGACCTGCGATCATATCGAGCAAAGTAGACTTACCACAGCCAGAAGGGCCAATAATCGAAACAAAGGTATTCGGTTCGATATCAAGACTAATATCCTCGATCGCCACAAAATCCTTCGTTTTTTTACCAGTGACCTTGTCTAATAAACTTTGTTTACCGTGGAAGACCTTAGTTACATTACGAATCGAAAGTTGAGCCGTATCAGAAAAAGTATCTTCCGGTGTGAGGGGAGTTGCGTGATTCACGGGCGTAACACTCATTATTTTCGACCAAATGCAACAAACTTTTCGACAGCCGCAAAGCAACTATCTAGAATTAAACCGACCAAACCGATGATAAAAATCGCCACCAGAATATTGGGAATATATAAGTTATTCCACTCATTCCAAATGAAATAGCCGAGCCCCGTTCCCAACAGCATTTCTGCCGCGACAATCACCAGCCAAGCAATCCCCATACTGATCCTGAGACCCGACAAAATGTTGGGCAGGGCAGCTGGAATAATTACCTTAAAAATAGTTCGGAAGCGAGAAGCACCAAGGGTTTTTGTCACGTCCAAATATTCTTTACTGACATTCGCAACACCAAAGGAGGTATTAATTAATGTCGGCCAGATACTAGAAATGAAGATGATAAAGACACCAGTCTGCTCCGAATCGCGCAGGATATAGAGACCGAGGGGTAGCCAAGCCAAGGGAGAAACGGGCTTCAGCAGCTGGATAAAAGGATTGAAACCTTTTCTGGCGATGGGAGAAATGCCGATTAAAATTCCGAGGGGGACAGCGACCACAGAAGCTGCAATATAGCCGATCGCCACCCGCCGGAGACTAATCAGTAAATTCCACCCAATCCCCAAGTCATTAGGGCCATTGTCGAAAAAGGGGTGGGTCGTCCACCACCACAATTCCTCAAGGGTTTTAGAAGCAGTAGGCATCCCCTTGGCGAGAAGCTCCATGCGAGCGCCGATTTCCCAGACGGTGAGAAAGGTAATCAGCGCACCGAGAAATAGCAAAAATGCCAGAAAATTTTCGTTTTGCCAAAGGGATTCTTTCGGTCGGGCGTAGGCTGATTTTGGTAGTCGTTTACTAGTGACTGCCATGGTAAAAAACTCCTAAAAATTAAACGCCATATTCATCAATTTGCTGTTGCACATAGGCAGCGGGGTCAGCGGGATCAAAAGTGTCAAACTTGAGGGTTTCTTCCCGATAGATTTCCTCTGGAGCTTCTAGACCCAGTTCTGTGGCTAATTCCCGTGCTAAGTCGGTGAGGAAGACATCTGTGCCAACGGTGTCGTAACCTTTCTCTGGAATAATCGTGGGCGCAAGATCATCACCTTGGAGATCCCAACGCACGAGCTGAGACGAAATCCAGTTCGCAAAACTCTGCCAAGGATAGGGATCAAACCCAATTCGGTCGGGAATATCGAGGGTATTACCGTTACCATCGTCAAATTTTCCAGTAAGCACTGCTTCCACAACTTCGACGGGTTGGTTGAGGAATGCCCGCTCGGAAATCGCCTTGGCAATCTCTGGGCGGTTCTCTGGCACTTGGGCGTAGGCTGCTGCTTCAATAATGGATTTATTAAGAGCGCGGAATGTATTGGGGTTTGCGTCAATCCACTGGTCGCTGGCTGCAAAGGCACAACAGGGATGACCCGGCCACAATTCCTTAGTGAGCATATGGATAAAGCCTGCCCCTTCGTATACTGCGCGTTGGTTAAAGGGATCGGGCATGAGATATGCGTCAATATCACCGGCGATGAGCTGGGCAATGCTATCTGGTGGGGGAACGGGACGAATTTGCACATCCACGTCGGGATCGATACCGCCTGTGGCGAGGTAATACCGCAATAGGAGATTGTGCATGGAGTAGGGGAATGGCACGCCGATGGTGAAGCCTTTAAAGTCAGCGGGGCCATTAACTTTGCCTTTGTGACGTTCGGCAACGGTAATGGCTTGACCGTTAATGTTTTCGATGCTAGCGAGCTTCACACCGAAGGCACCGGAACCAAGGCCGAGGGTCATGGCGATGGGCATGGGGGCAAGCATGTGATAGGCATCTAATTCGCCGGCGATCGCCGAATCTCTGACCGCCCCCCAACTCGGCATTTTCACAACCTTGGCATTAAAACCATACTTCTCATAGAAGCCCAGAGGCTCCGACATAATAATGGGCGTTGCACAAGTAATCGGAATAAAACCAATTTGCAAATCCGTTTTTTCTAGGTCGCCAACTTCCACATCTGCCGGCTCATCACCAGCCGGAGGAGCCGTATCTTGACCACAACTCGCCAAACTCACGAGTGCAGCACCCACTGCCATATTGCGTAAAAATTCGCGGCGAGTCTGCTGACCATTACGAATCGCATCCGAGAAAAAGAGACCAGCTTTGGAGCCAAACGCCGCAGCCATCGCATTATCAAGGCCACCAGCCTGCTGACACAGATCCAAAATGAGCTTTTCTCGCTTGGGGCTACCCCGACCCACACGCTTGAGAAATAGCGCTTTTCTTAATTCGTAAGCATTAACGCCATCAGCGGCTTGCAATTGATTTTCCTGATAAAGTCCCATCTTGACGAAATCATCGACAAGTTCCACGGGATCTTGAGGCATTGTCGCCATAAAGTCCGCATGACCACCAGCGGCATGATACTCACCACAAGTTGCACAAAGTGTTTGTAGATTAGAGCGGCTAGGGTTCAAACTAGATTGCCCCAAACCTCGTAATGTTTGCTGCGCTGAAATCAAAGTCATAGTCCACGCCCACTAAAAAATTGACAATTGAAACCAAAGAAATTGTGTTTTCACTCTTGTTTGGTGTTTCAATAAAATTGCTGAAAGATGTTCATCATATTAGCAGCTACTTCGATAATGGACATGGGACTTTTTTTGGTGAAAATGTTGTTTTTTTATGCACTTTTTTTACTAATGTCAAAAAGGCTTTTTTTTGTTAAATCAACTACAGAAGGCATGATCTAAATGTTGATACTCTTTGTTTTCTGTCTAAAAAAATAATTATTTATTTTGTAGCAATTGTTGCTGTTTTGCGCCATTTTAAAGGCGTTTCGTCGTGGAACTTGCGAAATTGACTCGTGAAGTAACCGGCATCGGGGTAACCGCAATGGTTGGCGATTTCTCTAACTGTTTGGGTGGTGTTTTTAAGGAGTTTTCGTGCCTGCATCATTCGTCGGGCAATAATCCATTGCTTAATAGTTCGCCCGGTTTCTTTTTGCACTAAATTGGTTAAATAGGCCGGAGAATAGCCCACTTCCCTTGCAATCTCATCGAGCTTTACTGATTGATTGTAATGGGTCTCAATAAATCGGAAAATCGGGTTTAAAGTCTCATTATGGGGAAAGCAAAAATCTAGACTTTCTGATTCGTCAAATCTGTTCGTAACTGGTTGGGATGCTATACCCGTACTCGGGTTTTGATTGGATTGGCTAATGATTACATCTTGGTGACGTTGTAAGCGAACGGCGATCGCCTCTAGAAATTGCTCAACCGTACAGGGTTTCGTGAGATAGTCATCGGCTCCCAATTGCATACCTTGGCGCAATTCAGACATGGTGACCTTTGCCGTAAGAAAGATAAAAGGAATCGCGGCCGTTTGGGGCGATCGCCGCAATTTAGATAAAACAAAATAACCCGTTTGATCCGGCATAAGGATGTCACAAACAATCAGATCCGGTTGCTCACGCAAGGCCAGCTCAAGTCCATCTAGGGCATTACTTGCGGCACAGGTATCAAAACCTTCAATCTCTAAGCATCGAAGAAAGACATTGCGAGTTTGTGCTTCGTCTTCAATGATTAAAATTTTTGTCATCGATATACCAAATCAAGCACTAGCAAAAAACCTATGGCGATCGACCATAAAGCTTAATGTCATCCATTAGGGACTACTCGTTTAAATGTAAATGTAGTAAAAGTTACAGTAGTAAAAGTCACAAAAAAATAGCTTGCGACTTTTCTTGGTGATTTAAGACGTTGCAAAAATTGTTTGATCGGTCGATAAAACTAGTCCGAATGCTGTTCTCAAAATAATCGAGCAACAAAATAAGTCCCTTGTTGACGCTTTTGTGTCGTCGGTTAAAGCTCGGTGTCTTCGATGGAGCTAGACAATAAAATAAATCGCAATTCATTATATTGCTGAATAAATATATTGCTGAATAAATATATTGCTGAATAAATATATTGCTGAATAAATAATTCGTTTTAAACCAGTGGCTTGAGCAAAAAAACGTAATGTGAAAGCATCAAAAAAACTCCCAAAAGATATTTTGGAAGTTTCGCTTGAAGGGTGATATTTTCGACTGTTTTATTAGAGTCGGAGCGGCGGGATTTGAACCCACGACCCCCACTACCCCAAAGTGGTGCGCTACCAAGCTGCGCTACGCCCCGATTTCTCAACAGTTTTACATTCTAGACGCATTTTTTCAGAATGGCAAGCTTTTTGCGTCAAGAAATTCGGGAGTTGTTATGATAACGATGGCTTCGAGTTATTTCTCGTCCTTATCATTTTGTAAGTTATGCAGAAGAATTGGCAGGTAGGGGCTTTATTTGGCATCCCGCTATTCGTTGATCGCTCATGGTTTTTGATCCTCTTTCTCGTCACAAGTGTTGATGCGAATGATGTGGCAGTAAAGGCGATCGCCGGCTCAACGTGGCTAGCGTGGCTGATGGGATTAACGATGGCATTGTTGTTATTTCTGTCGGTACTACTCCATGAGCTTGGTCATAGCTTGACGGCTCAGGCTCAGGGCATTCAGGTGAAGTCGATTACGCTATTTTTGTTTGGTGGGTTGGCATCGATTGAACGGGAGTCGAAAACGCCTTTTGAAGCTTTTGCGGTGGCGATCGCCGGCCCCTTAGTCAGTCTTGCGATTTTTGGGCTGTGCTATGGCATTCGAGTTTATTCGCCAGAACCTAGTCTAATTAATTTTTTTGCACGGGATATTTCACGCATTAATTTAATTCTGGCCCTATTTAATTTAGTCCCGGGACTGCCGTTAGATGGCGGTCAAATGTTAAAGGCGATTATTTGGAAAGCAACGGGCGATCGCCTCAAGGGAGTCCGTTATGCGGCAACAAGTGGCAAATTACTCGGTAGCCTCGCTGTTGCCTTAGGACTATTCGTTGTCCTACTGGCCGGCGATTTTATGGGGCTATGGGTGGCACTCCTTGGCTGGTTTATTTTCCGCAATGCTAGTTCCTACGAGCGTTTTTCTGATCTACAGAGTATTCTTTTGTCCCTAACGGCTCACGAAGTGATGACCCGGGATTTTCGAGTCGTTAATGCCCATCTGTCTCTCGTGGAATTTACCGAAAAATATGTGCTGCCTCAGTTAACCATGGCTCCTAAAAAAGCAATTTTTGCGAGTTCAGAAGGACGTTACCGCGGGTTAATTCGGTCAAATAGTTTGCAAAATATTGAGCGGAGTCAATGGGATAGTTTAGAGCTGAACGACATTGCGATCGCCCTTGAACAGCTTGAATCTGTGACCGAGGACACAAATTTAGCGCAGGTTATTTGTCGTTTAGAGGCCCTAGAAGATAATTTTATTACGGTGCTTTCTCCCGCTGGCGCTGTCGCTGGCATTATTGATCGTGCCCAAATCACCCAGGCGATCGCCAAGCAATACGGTTTAGAATTGTCCCCTGAAGAAATCCAGAAAATACGGGCTGAACGCATCTATCCGAAGGGATTTCCCGTCGTCGAAATTGCCGCCCAACTCCAAGACGAAAGTTGAGGTACTGCCAGCTTTTGTGTCCTTTATAATGCAAAAAAAAGAATACAAAAAACGTTGAATTGGTGAGCGATCGCCCCACGTGAGCCAAGACATTTTATTGTGCAAGATTCCCAGCCGACTTTTAATCCCAAAACCTATCTTCAGCTTTATCTCAACGGCCAGTATGACCAGTTATCAGAAGCCTTTATTGAAGTACTGACCCATTTTGAAACGGTGCTTTATACGGAGGCTACGCCGGAGCTGGAATATTTTGTTGATGTTTTTATTAAAAATTTTCTGTATTTATTTTCCCAGCCGGACTACATTGTCGGCGATCGCCATGCCCTACGATTTATCCAACTCAACCCAGTTATTGCCAATTTAACAGCCATTTCCCACCAAAAAACAACGGATTATTATCTGCAAATGTTGCAGAAGCAGCCGCAAAATTTTATTAAAATTCTCACCTTATTAAACCCTCGCTGCACAACGACCATCGATTATCCTTTGTTATTTGATACCAATGCGACCCTTGCTAGCCACTGGTATTCCTATTACATCGAGCTGTATCTCTCCGCTCAAGTCAACCCCATCGCCCGCAAAAATCTCCGTAACCACATTGCCTATGCCGATGACGAAAGATTAGTGGAGTTTGCCAATATTGCGGATGTCTATTATGGCTCCACCTACATTAACCATGAGGGCGATCGCCCCATTAAACAACGTCTAAACCAAGCAATTCGAGCCAATACTTTTTGCCAAACAGCAAAGATTCAAAACTCTAATCCCAATCCACGGAAAATTGCCGTCATCACCGCTTTTTGCCACCAAAACCATTCTGTATATCGAACCCTTTACGCCTATTTAAAAGCTTTGGTTCCAGATTATGAACTAACACTCATTTACCTCGGCTCAAAGTTAGCCGATGTGGATCAAGCCTTATTTAAAGAAGTTATTCCCTTAGAAATTGTAGATGGGGCTTTGGAGATTGAACCTATCCGCCAAAATGATTTTGCGATCGCCTATTTTTTAGATATTGGCATGAGTCCAGAAAGTATCTTACTTTCAAATTTACGCATTGCACCTATCCAAATTGTTAGTACAGGTCACCCCGTTAGCACCTATGGCTCTGAAATTGACTATATGATGTCTGGCGGAGCTGTGGAAATCCGCTCCCTCGCAGCGAAACATTACGACGAAAAACTTATTTTGCTCCCCGGTAATGGCGCTGTTTACCAATGCCCTCACTATGAACTGCACCATCCCAAAAAAGCTCGATCTGAAGTCGTTATCAACTGTCCATGGCTTGGCCAAAAAATGAATGAGCCACTGATTAAATTATTAGGCTATATCCAAAAAAAAGCGACTAAAAAAGTATTTTTCCGCTTCTTTACTAGCCACTCCCTCCGTAAAAATGGCTTAATCCCTCTCATCGGCGATCTGTCTGCCATTTTGCCGAGCGATGCCTTTGAAATTATTCTTGGACAACCCGATAACGACTACATGGCATTACTAGAAGAAGGAGATTTTACGTTGGATTCCTATCCATTTGGTGGGTCTAATGTCATGCTCGACAATATCTATTTACGCAAACCCATTGTGGGCTACGAAGGTAAAAAATGGGCGAATCGTATCGGTTCTCAGCTGTTAAGACAAATCGGCATGGCCGAGCTCGTCACAACCAATGCCAATGACTATGTCAAACTTGCTCTAAAGCTTGTGGACAATACGGCCTATCGCCAAGGGGTGAACGATCGCCTCCGTAATATTGACCTCGATGAAAAGCTCTTTTCTACCGATGAACCCCAGCATTTTAAACGGGCGATCGCCTACCTGCTCGAAAATCACAACACCCTACAGCAAAACCAATCCCGCCGTCCCATTGAAATTAGCACTGATATTAGCCGCTAATTTTGTTTAGCATAGAGAGCATTATTTATTTTTTTGCGATTAATTAACCTATGTTGTTTCGTATTTGTGCCGTTGTGCTTGTTGGTTTGCTCTGGTGTCTAAACCCAGGGATTAGTTCCGCTGCTGCTCTATTTCCCGGCTCTTCTCCGGATAATCTCGGCGTTAGAGGCAACCACCTCACCCCCTGCCCCGCGACACCAAACTGTGTTGTGAGTGAAGATACCGACGCGACCCATGCCATTGCCCCCATCTCCTATGTCGGCGATCGCGCCACCGTTCGGCAGGCCCTAGAAGATGTTTTAAGCGTTGTGCCTCGCACAAAGATTATTGAGGCCACAGATACCTACTTGCGCGCTGAGTCTAGTAGCCGTCTCCTTGGATTTGTCGATGACGTAGAATTCTATTTCCCTGAGGATGAAGATATTATTCATATTCGCTCTGCGTCTCGCCTTGGCGAATCAGACCTTGGTGTTAACAAACGTCGCCTCGAGCAAATTCGTTTGGCCTTACAGGATTTAGAACTTTCGCCAAAAATGTGATTTAAATCACAAAAAATGAACTTTGAAATCACCCAATAGGGACAGATTTTTTTGGATTATATAAATAGAGAAATCTTAGCCAAAATAATGATGTCCCTTCCCAAAGTTCGACTTTTACCCGGAGCCGTATCTGAGATGCTTGCCTCAGTTTCTGATTCAGGTAAATTAAAATTGGGCGATCGCTACGGTTTATTGGCGGCATCTTTAGACGACAACCTATCCGAAGATGAAAGAAGAGCCATTAACCGGATTATTCGCTCTGTGACCCGCGGCAAAATATCAGTAACACAAGAACTTTAGACTTTTCTTCTTTTTTTATCGTTCTCCATAGAAATCATGAGCCTGTATAACGTTGGCGATCTCTCTCACTAGGTTAAATTGGATAATTAATCTAGTTCCATTGCACCAGAAAGCATATTTTGCCTCTTTTGCCAAACTCTTTGTAACAATTCTTACCGCGACTTTTAAATAGATCTCCATAATTGAGTATTAATTACTAAAAAATGCTCAGTGCAAGGAGTTAGAGTGAAACAGGTTGGACAAATGACTTGGAGTCCCAACGGCGGAACATCAGTAGGTGTATTGCATTTGCGTCTTAGTTCCTTTGAACCTTGGAAGCCCTACACGGAATTTCCCAAGTACCATAAGCCTGATTTACCTTCTAGCTCTGAGGGCTATGCGACATTTCTGGCGTTGATTCAGCAAAAGTGGGAATACATTCGCTAAGGGCTGATTGTGCTGCACATCTGTAATAGGCGATCCCTTGTCTTCTTTGCACGAAAGGCGATCGCCCCGACTTTCTAGCCCATGCTATCAACCAAAGTCCCAACAACGAATGTGCCTAGGGACTTGTGGCACAACATAAATAAATGTAACAATAGCAATAGAGTCTATTGACAAACTCCAGAAATAATTAAGCTAAAGAGTGTTTGCAGAATGAAGCTTTGCTCGGTTTCCCCAACAATCGTCACAGAATTTTTACAGCGATCAGTCGGTAAATGGCATTCGCAGCGGCGCTACTACACCCTCAATTCTACAAATGATCCTGTATTAGAAGCGGATTCTCAGCTGGAAGTGTTCTTTCTAGAAGGCGATCGCCCCGAACTACTAGAGCTAGCTAAAAAGCACGGACTAACACAACCAATCCCCTTTAGTTGCGGCGCAAAAATTGTCTGGGAAAGTACCTACACCAACGTCCAGCGTAAACCATTACAAGGAGAAACCCTCTTCGGCATTCAAGACAATAAAATGTATCGCGATCGCGGTTTTTCCACACCCAGACCAATCGTTGCCACCTTTGCGATCCCCAGCCCAGAAGTATTACATTTAGCAACAGCCTACGACGGAGCAGCATTCGAGGAAGAAATTAAATTTATTGGCCAAGGCCATCGCACTCGCCAAACTATCATCTCTAAAGCCGGACAGGAAGTAATGGTCGGGCAATACTTAGAAACGCGCGTCCTCTAAGGCATTCAAGTCAAGCGAAGAACTATCAAGCCCATAGAAATAAATGTGCCATAATTCAATAATTAACGTCAGTTATGGATAAGAATGTAGCCAAAATTCTTTAGAGAAAAGGAGACACGGAGAGGGAGAGACAGGGGGAAGCAACGAAAATTTGCATTTTTTGAAAGCGAGGATTGTTTGCATAAAAACATCTCCCGATCTCTCGCTCTTCCATTCACCGCGTCGTACTTCC
>NZ_MRBY01000026.1:0-14557 GCF_001904615.1 [Limnothrix rosea] IAM M-220 | reverse complement strand
AAAAGGAGACACGGAGAGGGAGAGACACGGGGAAGCAACGAAAATTTGCATTTTTTGAAAGCTAGTAGGATTGTTTGCATAGAAACATCTCTCGCTCTCTCGCTCTCCCATTCACCGCGTCGTACTTCCGAGCATGCTTAAGCAAAACTCACGTTATATTAGTGTCATAGGAAAGAAATTGTTTAAAGCCTCTAGCGACTATCACCACGCGTTGCGGAGGTTTTTTTGTGATATTTGTCACATATTTTTGGGTGTTGAGCCATGATTTTCCCGTAACGATGGGCAGGCGATCGCCTGATGATGTTCACGCAAAGTACGAAGTTTATATCACAGAGTTTTTCCTCATATCCCTTGATACTAAAGGCATAGAGACAAGCAACAATTTCTTTCCCTTGGAGCCTAAACCCATGGTTAGCGATTTACTTACAGTTTTAGAGGTTACGTCTGTTCTCGCAATTTTTTGCGGTGCATATGTCTTCTTTTTCCAGTGGTTAATTGTGACCCATTAAGGCTTAGGCTTTTTCTTTCTCATTCAGCAACAATTTCAATTTCTTTTTTGGAGTAAAAACCAAAATAATTAAGATTTCTTCTACGGAAGGAATTTTTTTGTTGTGAATAAACGGCGATCGCCCTCTTCTCAAAAATCCGTCATAATATTTTCACGACATCATTTATGCAAAATTAGCGAGTACCTATGACCGTTGCGCCCCTCAGTTGGACAGAACTTGAAGCCCTTACCGATTTTGAAATTGATCGCGTCAATGGCCCGACGAATGCCCAGTCAACCTTGAGATTATTTGGTAAATCTGAAGCCGATGTGCGGGTAACGCTCTACCGCGATAATCATGCTTGGTGTCCATACTGCCAAAAAGTTTGGCTGTGGCTAGAGGAAATGCGCGTGCCCTACCGCATCGAAAAGGTGACGATGTCTTGTTATGGCGAAAAGGAAGCTTGGTATAAACGCAAAGTGCCGTCTGGGATGTTGCCTGCTTTGGAATTAGACGGGCGCATGATTACCGAAAGCGACGATATTTTGTTAGCGCTAGAGCAAACTTTTGGGGCGTTAAAATTTGGCATGGAAGATCCGAGAGTTTTGCCCATGCGTCGCTTAGAAAGATTATTATTTCGCGCTTGGTGCAATTGGCTTTGTCGCCCACAGATTTTTCCGGGACAAGATAAAGATAGTCGTCGCAAATTTATCCAAGTTGTGGAGCAAGTCGAAAAAGCATTGGCTGCAACGCCTAGCCCCTATTTTCTAGAAGAATTTAGTACAGCAGATGTTATCTTTACGCCCTACGTTGAGCGGATGAATGCCAGCTTGTTTTATTACAAAGGTTATTCGCTGCGGGAAGAAAATCCGCGCATGTCCGACTGGTTTGATGCGATGGAATCTCGGGAAACTTATCGCGGCACCCAAAGTGACTTCCATACCCATGTCCATGATTTACCGCCACAAATGGGTGGGTGTTATGCCAATGGGGAAAAACAGGCGATCGCCAATCAGGTGCGGGTAGACGAAGGGGAATGGTTTGGCTTGCCCGACGTGAAATATCCAGAGCCAGAAAATGCCAAGCAAGAAGCCCTAAAACGAATGATTTTGCATCGTCGCAATATCGTTAAGGTAAATCCTGCCAATGATCAGTTTTTTGATCAGGCTTTGCGCTGCGCATTGACCACTATGATGACAGGCGAAACCTGCGAACCTCCTAAAGAATCCGATAAGGCTTTGCGGTATCTGCGCGATCGCGTCAATGTCCCTCGCGACATGTCCATTTATGCGGCGAAACATCTGCGAACAGCTTTGGAAAATACGGCAAAATTAGCGGGCGATCGCCAAGGAACACCAATTCCTGTGCGCCACCGCCGCGACCAAGATCCTGTGAATTTTCGGGCGTAAAGCACTAAAAAAAAGAAAAAAGAACGGCGATCGCCCCCTAGAGATTTCAGACAGCAAGAACTGATTTTTACGATAGCTTTTGCGCTAAAGCCTCTTCAATTTCTGAGCTGAGGGGTTGTGGTAATTGGCGTTTACGCATATCAGACCAGGCATCGAGAGGAATACGTTCCGCAGCCCAGTCTTTGTTCAAGCCTAATTTGTGATCGACAGGATGGAGGACGAAAACACCTCTTTTACTTTTCTTGAACGAAAAAGCATATCGCTGGATGAGAACATCGTTCCATTGGCCAGTGGTTGGGTCATAGACTTGGCAACTATCGGGAGTATTCGGGTCGCGGTCTTGATCAAAAGATCTTTTGTTAAATACTGTCTAATATTTGTAGATGCTCCCGATTTCTGATTTGAGCAGCACAACTAAGAGAGGCAGAAGAATCGTGCTAAGCCAAAAGTTTTCTAGTTGAAACATAAGAGTCCCGATCCGTCATATCTACTTGAACAGAATGGTATTGCAGCTTCTCTAGTTCGATAGGTCAGGATTAAATTTCTTTAGACTCTGTTGATTGTAGGTTTCAAAAAAAGACCAAATCGTCTCAAGCTACCTGACATATCCTGAAAAGGAATAGATATTTTAGATTCTAGTTTTGGTGCATCCCGACCTCGCCCCTTTCGACTATGACTGACCCCAAAGAAAAAGATAACCTCGCAACTAGCCGTAAATCTGGCAATAAAGCTGGCAGTTGGGTGCAGCGGCAACTCGTGAAATGGATGCCCCTTGGCGGTTCGGGCGGGATTTTACTCCATTCGATATTGGATAAAGATTGGGTTGTGTCGGCGTTGGCGGCTCCGTTTACGTTGGGTTCACTATTTTGGCTGTCCTACAGTGACGGCTTTATGAATAGTTTCGCGGCGGCAGCTGAGGAACTAGGCGACAAAGATGGCGAGAAAGCAGTTAAAGGAATAGAGGCATTACGGGCAAAGATTATTAGGGCAGTGCAATGGCGACTAGCGAAAACTGACGATAAATATCTGAAATGTCAGGCGAATCAAGTTAGCACCATCAGAACAGAAGGATTTGCAGGGGTCGTCCATCAGCTTGATCAGATTTTTGTGCCTCTACGTCTCAGTATCAGCAGTGATGGTTTAGTAAAGGCTGGGTTTAATCCTTTTCGGAAGCCAGAGCAAGAATTGGAACGGATGGAGCGTGAAGGCATTAGTGTTTGGAAACTGATTAAAAAAGCAAAAACAGATCCTATTTATCGACGGATAGCAGTGTTGGCATGGGGTGGGTATGGGAAAACGACTCTGATGCGTCATATTGCTTTTACATTGGGAAAAAAACGACAGGACAAACATCAAGTTGATCAATATTTACCCGTTTTAATTTATCTTCGAGAACTCCAAAAAAATTATCGATTCAAAGAGCTTTTTGAGAATGGTGGAATTAAAAAGTTCACATTACCCCAACTGATCGAAGATATTCATTTACCAAATTTACCGGGGGGGAGGAGAGTGAAGCTACCTTCAGGGTGGGCAGAAAATCACTTTTATGAAGGAAAGATGCTGGTGATGTTTGATGGATTTGATGAGGTGCGAAAGGAATGGCGGGAAGAGATCAGCAAGTGGATATATGCTCAGATGAAAGAGTATGACAAGTCTATTTTTTTTGTGACATCTAGGCCTGGAGCATTTAATGAAGATTATTTACTTTACCCTGACGCTAAAGTGTTTGCGCAGCCATTTAACCGTAAGCAGCAGAAAGAGTTTGTTCAACAATGGTATTTTCTGCGGGAGTATCGAGAATTAGAGTTGTCTGCATCTATACCTAGTCAAGATCTGACGGAGATAGATAAACGAGATAAAGCACAAAGTGAAGCAGAACGAAAAACAGAGGATTTACTCACACAGCTAAGTGAAAGAAAAGAGCTAGGAGCTTTAGCGCAAAATCCGCTGCTACTGAATATGATTGCGAACCTTCATGATTTTGGCTCGGATTTACCGCAGAGACGAGTAGAGCTTTATCAAGATATTTGTACACTTCAGCTGCGAGATCGCCCAAAGGCTCGGAACATTCAGATGTTATTGCCGGACACAAAAAGCCAGCCGATTTTACAAGGGGTAGCGTTGGCAGTATTGATTAAGCAGGATGAGCCGCGCATCCTTTATGAAGATTTAGTGGAACTGACCGCACAGCAAATTCAGAAGCTAGATTGTGATGAACTCGTTGATGTGCATCCGTTTCTAAAGCAAATTGAAGAGGTGAGTGAACTCATTGTTAAGCATGATAATGAACATGAATTTTCCCACTGGAGTTTTCAAGGGTTTCTCGCTGCAAAAGCACTAGCTAGACTTGGGGAAGAAGGATTAAATCTAATTAAAAAAAATATTGAAAGGACCGCTTGGGAAGAAGCAATTGTTCTTTATGCAGGATTAGTTCAGCCTGATTCATTATTGGAATTATGTTGTAACTTGCAAACTAAAACATCTATTAGCTTGGGTTTAAAATGTATCCGCGAACAAAAACGAAAAATCAATCCAGAAATTAAAACTAGATTAAGAGCATTACGATTTGAACGTTTAGAGAAATATTTACAGGATCAAGATTTTGCTAATGCAGATTTAGAAACTTGGCAGGTTATGTTGAATATTTCTGGGCGAGAACAAAATGGTTATTTAAGAGAAGACGACATCAAAGAATTTCCTTGTCAAGAACTTAATATGATTGATGAGTTATGGAGGCAATATAGCCAAACAGGAGATTATCCTAATGGCAAGTTTGGATTTAGTATTCAACAAGAAGTTTGGCTAGATTGTGCTATGGATCTAGAAAATCCTAAACCTAACGAAATTTACCAGAAATTTATAGCGACTATAGATTGGACAACTGACGGTGAACAGGAAATTCGTGCTGATTTTAGTGCGTCACACTTTTCAGTCAACAATGTATCCGGACATTTGCCACTGTGGGTTTTTGCAACTGGTGAGAGTAAAAAGATGATTATTTCTCTATTTTCGTGGAAACTCAGAAAGTGCCGATTCTAGTGATATATCGAAAGATTATGGTGATGATTGAAGGTATTTCATTTACACCATAATCCATCTATTGATAGTGAGCAAAACTGCTTGCTTAACGAACAAACCGAGGCATCATTTCTGCTGCTGTGAAGATTCCAGACAACCCTTGCTTCTGGAGCCAAACCCCAGTTTTGAGGTAACCGAATGCAGGACCACAAACATTGGCTGCCATGCTGGTTTCATCACCGAGGGTAAACGTGTGGGTTGAAAGCTTGCCCTCAAAGGTACGCCCAGTTACCTGAACATTAGTGCTGAGGGGCTTCTTTGGATTACGAGTATCCACAATGCCACCCACAGTCACTTGGTCACGGGAACAGATACCTGCCATTTCGAGCATCACATCATCAGCATGCTCCATATTTTCGAGGGAGATAATACCGTTAGTTTCGTCTAGTAAAGCTTCTACTTCTGCATCGGTCATGGCGCGTGCTTTTTCCACGTCAAATGCAGGCATGTGGGCAATGTCTTCCCGAATGGTGGCGCGGTAGGCTTCCCAGTTGGCGATACCCACACCAAAAGTGATTTTGACGCTGTGAATCTCTGCATAGCTCTGAGCTGCCACAGAAGCTGCCGCCGTTAACAGACCGGGCGTTGCACCACAGCCTGTCATATAGGTAATGCCTGCATCTTTTACGTCATCCCGCAGCGTAAAAATTTGCTCCATTGCACTGGTACGCTTCAATGCATCAACGAGAACGCCTTTCCAGCCAGACTTTACGAATTGGCGAGTCACATCAGCCATGAACGTATTGGGGAGGTTCGGCAACGCGAGAAAAAAGCCGTCAACATTAGAGTTTTCGATTAGGTCAGCAATGCTATCGTTACTCAGGACACCGCCATGTTTGACATGACCGACTGACCCTTGGGAGTTGTAGGTTGTAATGCAAGTGTTGGGGTCTAATCCTTCTGGATTGTAGACGTAGCCTTTTTTGTCGGCGGCGGCAACGAGAATCATTTCAGATTTTGGCGCGAGTACGCGGGCGGCTGCTTGCCCTAAGCCTCCGAAGCCTAAGACACCGACGCGGATGATATTACTCATAGATTTTTTCTCTGTAGAATTGAAATGTTTTTGGTGCGATAACGACTGTCTATTATCGACAGAAACTGGGCTAAATCCCACGAATTTTTCTTAAGGCAGCGACAAAAGTGGGGGGGAGTTTACGCATAATTTTGCCTTTCTCGCGGTCAATGCTGACAAGGACAACTTGGGCGGTGAGGTATAGTTCTTTGCCGTCGGGGGATTCGATCCGATTTTCCCATTCTATGCGTACGCCTTTCATCTCGCGCATACGAACTTTAACGATCGCCGCCATGCCCATGCGTAGGGGACGGTGATATTTGGCATTAAATTCCACGACGGGTAAATCACAGCCGAGTTTAACGAATTCGGCGTAGTCCATCCCGATAGATTTGAGACACATGACGCGGGCTTCTTCGAGCCAATTGATATAGTTGCCGTGCCAAACAATCCCAGCATAATCGGTGTGGTGGGGATAAACCGTGATGGGGTATTCGAACCAAGGTTCGCTGGTGGCGTGGAGGTCTGGGGTACGGGCGATCGCCGTGGTGGGAAGTTCTTTTGATTCGGTTGCCATCACACTTTCTCCGTCATCATTTTCTGATTAGGTGATTTTACAAAAAAACTAATGGATTTCGCCGCGCTGTAGACGTTTCATGTGGTTAAACAATTGCCAAGAATAGTCCGGCGATAGTTTTGCCGTCATAGCGCCCCGCATCACAATATAGAAATACCAGTCATCCGGCGGGATCTCTTGAGGTTCTTTGTCGACGACAACATAGGTGCGCACATTGCCGTAAACTTTGCCGCCACACTCGATGGCGATGGTTTCTTGGCGATAACCCTGATGGGGCACTTCTTCCCGAATATCGAGGCGATCGCTGACCCGCCAGGGCAATTTATACAGAACACCTTCTACATGGCTACCCCGATGGGGCACGACATCTAATACACCGCAGCTTTGACGCTTTGGGGAAAGGCGATTAAACCCTAATTTATAATCCCGCAAAATTCCCTTACCAATTACCAATGAATGGGCATCCTCTTCAATCGTTCGTCCTAGATCCACGGGACACATACAAGAACCGTAGGCGAAATAATAAAAACTTTCTAACTGTGTCGGTATATCAATCCGAGGGCTAGAGGTGTGATGGGTCTCAGCTTGGAGTGGAAAAGCAGCAGGATCAAAAGACATAGGCAATTTACCTCAAGGGGGTAAAAATAAACGAAAGGCTGGAGCTAAAGCAACAAAAAATCAACCCGGTGGCCAATCCATGGGGCGATCGCCGAGTAAATGTAGATGTAGATGAAAAACCGTTTGACCGCCATGCTCACCGTTGTTTATGACCACCCGAAATCCCTTGGCAAGCTTCTCTTGAGCCGCAATTTTTTGGACAACAAGCAAGAGGTGGCCGAGTAGCCCTTGATCTTCCGCCTCCGCCTTTTCCAACATGGGAATTGGTTTTTTCGGGATGACTAAGATATGAACAGGAGCCTGGGGGGTAATATCTCGAAAGGCTAGGGACAGATCATCTTCATAGACAATATCTGCTGGGATTTCCCGTCGAATAATTTTCTCGAAAAGCGTATCGCTCATGGACTGTAGCTTAAGTTGAGTCTATAGAGCGACATTGTATCTGCTTCCATCGGTCGACATTGTCTCTGTTAAGTTCGGTGAAGCAGTAAGTTATTTTTGATCACAAACGCAAAGAAAAGCTGAATTTCTTTGCTTACGCAACATATTGGCCTTAATATACTTGTTCTGAAGCCACGGCGATCGCCTAAAGACTGCCGCTGACTCCATAACAACAGCATTCAACTTCGCGTAAATTTGCTGGCGCGACACCGCGAAACAAAAGGTTTCAATATTCGAAACACAATGTCTTTGCCCCTTGAACGCTTCTACACTTTTCTCACAGGGAAAGATCTACTTTCTAAGGTACAAAATTCACCTTAGCCCTCTGCCCATAGATTGGCGACAGTTGAGCTCGACTGATTGTAACTTTATGTGTAAGATTTGACGGCTGGAACTTAATCAGCGGTTTCGCGACTTAAATCATTAGTTTTGTTTCGGTGCTAAGTTGATTTCCCCAGAGACAGATAGATCACGGTTTATTGTGATCACACGCACAGCAAAAAGTACGGATTCTTCAGAATATATTGCGTACATGCTTTCTCAGAGAAACGTGCATCTTTAGACAATCCTAAAACTGTCATAGTTATATGTTTTATCCGTCCTATTTCAACACACAATAAAAACACAATTTTAGCTTGGAGTTTATTGCTCAATCATGACCCAGATCACCTACCTCAAATTTATCAATTTCCTCAGGGAAGAGTTGTCCATTCCCGGCGAATCGATTTCTGTGATTGATCGTCACTGGCAAAAGAATTCTGCTTTGTCTCCTTTACCAATGGTGCTCTGGCAGTATGGTTTGGTGACCCTTGAGCAGTTAGACCGTATTTATGATTGGCTGGCGGCTGTTTAGGTCGTTCATGGGCGATCGCCTACTTTGTATTTTTTTCAATGATAATCCTTACCTTGGTTTCTAAGTTTCCAGAATCTCCTTTGCCCAAGCCGATAGCTACAAACTAATCGCGTTTCGAGGCAATAATCTAGGCGACATTATGACTTTTACAATCTATATTTTCGGGGTGGGTGCAGATCGCTTTGATCTCACCCATTCTTGCTATTGGTCGGACAGTTTGCTGGTGGCTGATTGTGGTGCTGTTTCAATTTTGTAACGCCGGACATATTCGAGAAAAGGAGTCGTTAAGCTGGAGACAAATCTAGTGAATGTAATGTCCATGACTCCAGAACTGGCTGCTCCCCCTGATATTGAGAATTTGGCGATCGCCACGTTTAATTTAACGAAACGCTTTGATCGCCATGTTGCGGTCAACGATCTAGAGCTGCAAGTCCAGTCTGGCGAAGTGTACGGACTGATCGGCCCCAATGGCGCAGGGAAAACAACCCTAATCCGAATGTTGGCCACAGCGGAAGAACCGACTCTGGGTGATATTTATATTCACGGCGATCGCCTCAGACGAGACGACAGCAATCCCCACATCAAACAACGACTCGGCTATTTACCAGACGATTTTCCCCTCTACGACGATTTAACCGTTTGGGATTATTTAGATTATTTTGCACGTTTATATAACCTCCGCCAGCCGAGGAGGCGCAGACGGCTAAGTGAAGTTTTAGAACTGGTGCAACTGACCCATAAGCGAGACGATCGCATTGCCACCCTGTCGCGGGGGATGAAACAGCGTCTCAGTCTTGCCCGTACCATTATCCATGAGCCTTTATTGCTGTTGCTCGATGAACCTGTCTCTGGCCTTGACCCCATTGCCCGGATGCAGTTTCGCGAAATCATTAAGGTTTTACAGGAAGCGGGCATGACGATTTTGATTTCTTCCCACGTCCTCAGTGACTTGGCAGAGCTTTGTTCCTCCGTGGGTATTATGGAATTAGGTTATCTCGTTGAAAGTACTTCCCTCGGTGATTTGTACCAGCGGCTGTCCCGTCAACATTTAGTGATTTCAACCCTAGAATCCCTTGATGCCCTTGAAAGCGAACTGAAAAATAATGCTCTAGTGCGTAATTGGGAAAGGGCAACGCCATCAAAACTAGGCGATCGCCAAGGTAGTGGCGGCCATCGGCTTAAAGTTGAATTTGACGGCACACCGGAAGATAGCACCCAGCTCTTGAAGAACCTTGTAGCTGCCAATATTGCCGTGTCGGAGTTTTACGCCAAAACTGAAGATTTAGAAAGTATTTTCCTCAAGCTAGGCCACCAGCAAACTAGTTAAACTTTGTCGTTTTTATCGTTTCTTCTCCTATTGCACCTTAAAAAGAACCATGTTTTTAAATAAATGGATTGACCGTGTTGGCGACTGGAATCCCCAGTTATTTCGAGAACTCAAAGGCCGGCTGACATTAAAATCCCTCGGTTTAATAGCGTTAGTTTCTGGCATTGTCCAGAGTCTGATTTTCTTTAGCTTTTCTAGCTCGCTACCCTATGCGGGGCAAAGTACGAGCCACTATTGTGTTGGCACTGCTCCCGCTGGTGCAGATCCCAACCATTATCTCTATACCAGTAATAGCTGGTGTATTGAAGATGCCCTCGGTAATATTACGACGATCAATTGGCCGCTGTGGTGGACTGAAATGTTCATGACCCTCACCTTAATGGGTTTCTTTGGACTATTAGTTGGCGGTACATATTTGCTCATCCAAGATTTAAGTAAGGAGCAGCGTCAAGGCACGTTGAATTTTGTGACGTTAACGCCCCAGTCTGCTTGGGCGATCGCCCTCGGTAAGATTTTGGGGGTGCCGACCTTTGTCTACGGCATGATTGCCTTTGCTCTGCCGCTACATCTATGGGCTGCAATCCAAGGTGGTATTCCCTTACATCTAGTCTTGATTTTTTATGGTGTTTTGGCGGCTTGTTTGCTTTTTACTTTTAGTGGGGCGATGCTCTATGCCCTCGTCGGGAAGGGGGGCACTGCTTTAAAAGCTTGGCTCGCCAGTGGGGCGCTGTTCTATACCGCTTCGATAAGCACGTTATTCATCATGCATGAATCTGCCCATGCGGCGAATGTGATGGACGCATTGATTTTGCTTAATCCCATGCATTTACTGCAATACTTGATCGGGGCAACGGCGATCGCCGACCAAACAGACTGGTTTCGGTACGATAGTCTTAGCGAAATTTCGTTCTATGGCATTCCTGTGTGGGGGTCTGCGCTGGGGGCAATTCTGGGTCACTTTACTATTTATGGTGTCGGTACGTACTGGTGCGCCCAAGCCTTTAAGCGCAAGTTCCACAATGCCCAGGGGACACTCATTAGCAAAACTCAAAGTTATTGGTTAACGGCTTCTTTGGTGACTGCTAGTCTTGGGTTTACGATGCAAGAACCTTATTATTTGCCATCGGATTACAATGGTTGGCTCATAAATTTTGGGCTGCTTGCTGTTGGTTGTGTGTTGTATATGTTGCTATTGGTTGCTGCTTTATCGCCTTCATTTCAGTCTGTTCAAGACTGGAGTCGTTACCAAGGCAAGTATGGCTGGCAAGAATGGCTCTTTGGGGAGCGTAGCCCGGCAATTTGGGCGATCGCCTTAAATATTGTGATCGGTTTTCTGCCGATGATTGTGTCTGGATTTGTCCTCATCGAAAGGAAATATATCTGGCAGTTTTCCAGTGGATTAGTGATGCAAGGCTTGATCACGATGCTGATCGCGACTGCGGGTATGTTGGTTCTGCTAAATCGCCACCGTAAACGCTCTGTTGCTGCGATGGTGGTGGTGGTGGGTTGTGTGGTGTTGCCTGTGGTGACCTTGGCGATCGCCGCGACGCAACCAGAATTTACCCCAGCGCCTTGGCTCTGGACGGTTGCCCCCGTGATGGTGACCCAATTTACGGGAACGGCAACGATTTTGGCGACCTTATTAGGACAGGTGGCGGCGATCGCTGCATTACATCAGGTGATGAAAAAACGACTACAGCACATTGGTGCTTCTGAGATGAAACAATTATTGGCCAATGCCCCCAAAAGTATTGCCTAGATGGAATTCTGCTTGTTTTCTTGATTTTTTGTAGATCTGACTATTTTTGCCGTTATGACACAGCTACTCGACCACATTGGTGATTGGAATCCCCAGCTCTTTCGGGAGTTGAAGGGGCGTTTCCGGCGACGGAATTTGGCGATCGCCATCGGCACATCCTTGGTTGCCCAGCTCCTCATGCTGTTGGGTTATCTCGGCTCCTTGCCCGATCCATTACTAAAAAATACCTATAGCCGTTACTGCACAGGTTATAACGACGAATATTGGCGCTCCTCCTACGAATGCATTGCCACAACCATGGGAGATACCTGGGACATCAACTGGCAGCTGTGGAATTTAGATCTGTTTGTTTGTCTTACCATTGTTGGCATGGGTCTACTGCTCATTGTCGGTTCCCATTTAATTAGTGCAGATCTGATTAAGGAAGAAAAACGGGGCACTATGGGCTTCGTTCGCTTGAGTCCCCAGGCATTACACCGCATTATCATTGGCAAAATTCTTGGGGTTCCCAGTCTTGTGTATCTCGGCATTGCCTTGGCTTTGCCTTTACATTTCTGGGCTGGTTTACAGGCTGGTATCGCGTTGCCTTGGATTGGGATGGTTTATCTCGTGGCGATCGCCGCCTGTATCGCATCCTATAGTTTGTCCACGATGTGGAGCTTTGTGGGGCAGGATTTCTTCGGCGGTTTTCAAGCATGGTTATATAGCGGCGCTTTAGGCTTTTACCTGATGATTATGACCATTGCAGGGCTAGAATCAAACCTGCCTAGTAATACCCCCTTTGACTGGTTGAGAATGTTCTATCCGGGGAATATTTTCTACTACCTCGTGGATGGCAATAGCCTTGATGTAGAGATGGTGCATTATTTTGAGCCGAATGGTTGGTTTGCGATGGAGTGGTTCCATTCGACGGGCTGGTCTGTGGGTTTACTCGGTCTGGGTTTAATGGCTGGTCATTATTTCGTCTTAACGGCGATCGCCTGGCAGGGGATTCAGCGGCGCTTCTACGAGCCTCAAGCGACGATGATCTCGAAGCGAACTGCCTACGCAGTAGCAATTTTAACCACATTTTTGATGACTGGTTTTGCCGCTGTGGGCGAACGCGAATATCGCTTAATGGACAATTTTGAAACATTACAAGTTTTTTCCCTCGCGCTATTTTTCTCTTTAACTTTTTGTCTCACGCCGACACGTCAGCGGGTACAAGATTGGTTTAGAGATCGTCATACCGGCCGTTATGCCCAGCGGTTTTGGAGTGATTTACTGTGGGGCGATCGCAGTCCCGCACTATTGGCGATCGGTGTAATGCTCCTGCTCTCTACCGGGCTTATGGCGATTGTTGCGGCGAATGACCCATTTTTAGAATCAAAAATTGCGGTGATCCAGGGACTAATTTTGCAAGCTGGCTTTCTCTTTATTTGTGCTTGTATTGTGCAATTTATTTTCTTACAAACTCGAAAACGTAACATGATGTTAGTGGCCTCCCTCGGTACATTGACCATTGCCCCCTTCTTGATTTTTGTTATCTTTAACCATCGTTTTCCCTCAGTTGTCGCCTTAGGCTTATTCTCCGCCTTCCCCATTCAGGCTTCTGTCGAGGCCATTTCAGCCCTTGCCTTGTGGGCGATCGCCGGTCAGTGGGTCGCCATGGTCGCAGGAGCTCGCTACATCCAAACATCTATCCATCGCTTAGGCGCTTCCGAACTAAAGACTTTACTGACCCCTGCCGCCAGATCCTCAAAAAACGTGCTAACCTAGAAAGCTGATTAGGGGCACGTGGCTCAGTTGGATAGAGCATCAGATTCCGGTTCTGAGGGTCGGGGGTTCGAATCCCTCCGTGCTCGCTCCGCACTTTATTTTTAGGCGTACTTAGACATAATCAACAAACAAGATTTATTCTGTCTACTAAAAACTTTGGGACGATCAATGTTAAACATTGGTCGTTTTTTATTGACATTTCCAAAAGTCCTTCGAGTAGATTGTTATACTGATTTATTAAGTTTTCTCTAGAAGTAACACTGTCTGAAAATATGTCGGCTGAACCCATCTCACCCATCACCTTACCGCCGATTACCGATCCTGAGCTTGAAGGAGAATGGTTACGGCGATCGCTCCAAAAATGGCTAGACGAAGAATTTTTACCAGAACCGGCCAATATCAAAATTGCCGAACGAGCTAAGCAAATTTATGTGCGTCAGCGGCTCGAGGGCGAAAATGACCTAGGCTCTCTCGTCATTGCAATTGTGACTGAAATGCGCGCCTTTAACTTTAAAGAATCCTTCTATGGTGAGTTTGCTGTTGCCAATGCCGTTAGTGATCTTATTCTCGACAGCCTCGGCATTGATCGCTGCTGCGGCAACTAATAATGTGTTTCCCACCAAGCATCAAACCTGAACGGCTCTAATTACGATCGGTTTAGCTGCTTTTTATCTGTCATGGACAGACTATGGCGATCGCCAAAAAAATTGAGCCCATTTACAGGCTGAAAACCTTACTTTACAAGAATTGAATCCGGTGAATTTCGACTAATTTTAGTGACCTTCGCCGTAGCTTCGTGTTTCGGTCAATGGATACTCCTGTGACTAAAATCACCCGAAGTATAGACACTTATCCATTGCTCCCTGTAATGGTTATCGGCTCGCCCTCTGACGAAGTTCATATTTAAGTCACCAATACCGTCACAGCGATTTCCTTGGCATAGCAGGATACTAAAGGCATAGAGACAAGCAATAATTTCTTTTGCGTCGATGGAGTCAATACCAATGTCAATTCAAACTGTTCTCGAAACTGCTCTAATCCAAAATTTCATTACCCCAGAAATGAAAGCTGTGATTACCCAGTCTTTATGGTCTGACGAAATGACCCAGCAGCAGTTAAATATGGTTCAAATTCTGGCTGAAAATTTAAAATCTGGCAAAACCCAAGTTATTGTGGCGTAGCTAACGTGAGTTTTGCTTAAGCATGCTCGGAAGTACGACGCGGTGAATGGGAGAGC
>NZ_MRBY01000025.1 GCF_001904615.1 [Limnothrix rosea] IAM M-220 | reverse complement strand
ATAGAAACATCTCCCGATCTCTCGCTCTCCCATTCACCGCGTCGTACTTCCGAGATGCTTAAGCAAAACTCACGTTGGGTAATGTTGACTGGGACAACAAAGAAAGTTAAATATCGATTCAGTTCGTGAAAATTACAGCTACATTGGTTAAAACATGGCGTTTGCTGACACTTTGACTCTGACCAGGCATTTTTTATGATTTCTGCAAAATCCAACGACAAACTGCCGGAACTACAGCTTCCCACTCGTCCCACCGGTTGGCCAAAGTTTGGGGCGATCGCCGTACTGATGACCGCTGGCAGTAGCATTTTTGTAGGATTGTGGCTGGGCTTATTATTGTTGCTCGATCCCAACTCCATTTTGTGGCTCAACCGTTTTTTGCCCGCCTGGAGCCATGTACCCATTGCCCTGAGCAATCCCCTCCAAAATCTCGCTGAAATTGAGGCAGAACTCCAAGAAAAGCAGCTTAGCCTTGGTGCGCCCCTCTACCTAGGCGATGAAATGATTGTGCCCGTTTGGCAAAGGGTTCAGGATTGTACAACGACTCAATGTGAGGCAATTACGGCGTTACGGGTGTATTTTACTGAGGGTGATGTCACTGGGGAAAAGCGCTATAGCCTGCTCAGTGAAGTGCGCCTTGGTACTGCGGCTCTGAATAATTTTTCGGAATTTAAGCTGTTGCCCCGGGAAGGGGATAATAATTATTGGCTATCCCTAGAAGGCACTAATGTCACTTCAGATTTAACAACGGGCGATCGCTATGGTGTGCTGTTACATTACGATCCCTACGAAAAACAATTGGTAAATCTTCTCACTTGGCAAAGTGCGGCGGGTAATAGTCCCCGCTGGGAACAGGCGATCGCCTCCCGTGAGCTAGAGTTTGTGGTGGATCAGAGCCGTAATCTGGAGCCAGAATTTGAAATTTTCCGCGTCGAGCAAAGTCATAGTGCGCCAATTTTATTGCCCGTTAACCTTGAAAAAGCAGCCTTGGATTTACCGGTTTACCAAGAAGCGATCAAATTAGCTGAGTTGAAATTATGGGCGATCGCCCAGCGGCAGCTCGTCGAAATCAAACAAACCCTCAAGCCCTCTCAATGGACAGAAGCCGCCGAAAATCAATTTCAGCTCATTGCCTACCACAGTAAACGCGCCACCGAAAAATGCGAATCAACCACCCTTAATGTTGGTCAAACTATTAATCACTGTTTGCGCGCCGGGGACGTTAACGAAGCCTTACGTTTGTTGCAAAATAACTTTGATGATCCCTTAGTCGTGAGCACGGTAGTGGCCTTCCTAGAAGCGAGCGGCAACGATTTACAAGGCCGCCTAGAGGCTCTCCGTAGTCTTGATCCCTTTCGCGAAGCGGTCACCATTTGGCAATTTTTATCCCTAACTGCCCAAGATGGTTCCCAGGCGGCGATCGCCGCCATTAAGACCAATCAAAAAATTGACGATAAGCTCCAGGGCAAAATCGAAACAACCCTCAAAAACGTCGAAACAGCCCTCAGTCAGCAAACCCGCGCCCTCAGCGCCGATAGTAAATTAATGGGTCAGGTGCGTCCCGCCCGTCGTATTCAGCCGAGCCAGTGGCTCCAGCCAGAAAGTGAGGCGATCGCCCTCGACCAAAACCGTGACTGGCATATTTTAGACGTGAGTCGCTTTTTTGACGGGCAGCAGTGGCAGCAAGCCCCCTTCACCATTGATGTCTCAAATTTCGTTCCCGGTCAATCCCTATGGCAAACTCTGGGACTGGATCAAAACGCCACCATTAATGTCGGTAGCGCCGATATGCACCAACCCACCAGTCAACCCTTTGGGCAAGTCCGTGCAGCCAAATTCCGCAATGGCAAACTACAACTCCTTGTCGAAGGGATGCAAAAGAATAGGACTGGTTCAAACTTTGCCTTTAGTCAAACGACCCTACGTTGGCTCACCCCCAATACCCTTAGCCTGCGCGATCTTGCCGCCATTGAACCAGCTTGGGTAGACCTAATTTTAATGAATTTGTGGCGACATCTCCGGGCGAGCAATTTGCGTTCTGAAAATACTCCGCCTAGCCTCAGCACCCTCAAGGCCGAACTCGGTGCTTGGCAGGTCTCTCCGGTAGAGCTGACGGGCAATAACCACGCTGAAGCTCGCATCCAGATTTATTTAGATGCAAAGGGTAAATTAGCAACACCCAGTGTTATGGCGGCAAATGAAGGATTAACGGCCTACAATCTTATTTTCTCGGATACAGGCGACCTGCTCTACAGCGAACTAGACGATCCAAACATCACCCCATTAAAGGCGATCGCCGATTTACAGGATGGTGGCACAGCAGCCCTTGTCTTTCGAGATCAAAATAACCAAATCACCCTAAAACGTTGGGATAGTACCCGCCGAATTTTTAATGAGCTTTAGGTGCGAATCTTAAATTGGTTGAGGTAGCGCACAGGCTGATCCGGCATAAAGCGACGCTGATCAACAAAGGGTGGCTCCGGCTGCAGGGGATCCGGCGGTAATTTGATCTCAAAGGCTTCGGCAACCTCTTTATAGGGATCATTCGGGTAGGCCGCAGCAACCAAGGTATCCGCATTATCGGGATAGGACGTTAACCCAAAATGCTGCCAGCGAGCCATTTGTGTCAACAGCCAAATGCCGTGGGAATGCCAACAATAGTTAGCATGATCCGGTGCTTTAAGTCGCTTACCTAGGTCAAACCAAATAGGGCTATCTTTACGGGAAATGGGGCGATCGCCATCACCACCATAGAAATAGCGACCATCTAAAACAGTTTGAATATTGGAGCGGTGGGTATCGAGGGGTTCACTAGCAAGGGCGGCGATCGCCTCAGCATTAGCTGAATCTTGGCAATACTGACAACCCATCAAACTCGCCGCAATAAGCAACTTAGCAGTATTCGGATTTTCCTTAACCCAACCAGCATCGGTGGTAACCACAGAGCCGGGATGACCGCGCCAGACCTCACTAGACAAATAACCAATATAACCCTGACGTTTCTTCACAGCCTCCTGTGCCCAAGGCTCCAGACTGCAATAGCCATGCACAGCCTTCGCCTGTAGTTTATGAGGAAGCTCTGACGGCGCAAACTCTTCTAACTCTATATCTAGTTCCGGGTGGAAGCCCATGGCCGCCCACCAATAGCGATAAAGATAGGCAGACGTACTGTAGAGACTATCTACACCAAACGAACGGTTGGGCAATGCCCTCACATAGTCGCGGTAGTCACGCTTAAATTCTTCAAAATTTGTGTAGTCGATACTAGAGCGTACTTTGTTGTTCCAGCTATCTTGGGACAGGGTAAACACACCACCATGGCGGTGCAACTGCATTAACGCCACAAAATCAATGCGCGGATTTTTGAGCTGATTCATGAGGGGCAATGAAAAAGGCGTAATGGCAGCATCAAAGCGACTCTCTAGTAAACCCCGCTCTACCTCGGCCATATTGGGCTGTTTATAAAGGGAAACCTCTAGGCCAAATTGCTCAAAAAAGCCTGCTTCAATAGCCACCAGCCAAGGCAATACAGATATCGTTGGGGCGTAGCCGAGGGCAAGTTTTGTTTTTTCGGGTCTCCCCAATCTTGCCGGGTTAGCCACGGTCATGAGCGGTTGCGGCTGGGGCGGCTCGGTGGTGACAGAATTTTTGAAGGCGGGGAGATTTTGACAAGCAGCTAGTCCATAACCACAGGCGGCAAAAGTTCCGTATTTAAGCAAGTGGCGTCGTTTCATGGAAAGGTTACTAGTCTAAATTTTTTAGATTCTACGGGTTAGGGTGGGCGATCGCAATTCCATGGTCATTGCATAGATACAGAATACCCATGGTGACTAGGGAATTCTGGGATTTTGTCTAAGATTGGGAAAAGCAATAAGGTTCAACTGTAATGGAAAAGCGACAACTAGGCAGTAGCGATGTTTTTATTAGCCCTATTATTATGGGCACATGGCAAGCGGGAAAGAGAAATTGGGCGGACATAAAAGATTCTGATATTGTCGCAGCAATTCGAGCAGCAGTTGATAATGGCATTTCGACCATCGATACGGCAGAGATTTATGGTGACGGCTATGCTGAGCAACGGGTGGCTGAGGCGATCGCCGACCGTCGTGATCAGGTGGAATTACTCACGAAAGTTTTTGCAAATCATCTTAAATATGATGATGTCCTTGAGGCCTGCGATCGCTCCCTCAAAAATCTCCAGACCGATTACCTCGATCTTTACCAAATCCACTGGCCGTCGGGGTCATGGGGGTATGATGAAGTGCCCATGGCAGAGACGATGACAGCCCTGACTAAGCTAAAAGCCGATGGTAAAATCCGGGCGATCGGAGTGTCCAATTTTTCTGCGGCACAAATTGCGGAGGCCTCAGAGTACGGCAAAATCGATAGCGTTCAGCCGCCCTACTCGTTGTTTTGGCGGGCAATCGAAAAAGAACTACAACCCTACTGCGTTGAACATAATATTTCGATCATTTCCTATTCGTCTCTAGCTCAGGGTTTCCTAACGGGCAAGTTTGATCTCAATCATAAATTTGCGGAGGGAGACCATCGTTTTCGGAATCGTCTCTACGCAGATAAGGACAATTATCAGCGGGTACAAACGGCGCTAGATCATCTCCGTCCCATCGCCGCTACAAATCCTTGCACTTTGGCACAGCTCGCCCTCGCGTGGCTCATCCAACAACCCCAAACTTCGGCCATTGTCGGTGCTAGAAATGCTGAACAGGCGATCGCCAATGCGGGCACTTTACAAGTAGAGCTTAGTGAGGGTGATTTGGAAAAGATTAATAAGATTGGTCGTACGGTCACCGAGCCGCTCGATGATAATCCGATGTTGTGGGATTGGTCTTAGGGAAAAGGTAACGATAATTCAAGAAAGATCCCTCCGGCTTCGCCACTTCCCTTCGTAAGGGAGGCAATGAGTGTCACAGATAATGAGTGTCACAGATTTTGCCTTATTCCTTTTTGTCTCGATTCTGCTGAAATTTGTCTCCCCTTTCAAAGGGAGATGCCGGAGGCAGAGGGATCCTCGATCAGTCTGGGCTTTGCTTTGGGATAGGGATATCAAAATGCAAAACATCTTCCCGGATGCCGAGTTTGCTATAGAGATTTATGGCTGGATCATTGTCTTTCTCAGCATGAATGATAACGACATAAGCGCCTCGCACTGCGGCAATCTCCCGAACTTTCTCAATGCAAGCGGTGGCAATCCCCTGTCTTTGGTATTCTTCTAAAACGGCAAGGTCATAAATATAAACTTCGCTGCGGGCTTGCTCGAATTTCTGAAATTCATAGGCGACTAATCCTCCCACCACTTGTTCTGATTTCAATGCAACAAGGGTAATAAAGTAATCACAATTTAATAGATTTTGTAGATACTCATCCGTCGGTTGATGGTTGCAGTAGGATTTTTTGTCCTGAAAGGCATCACCGAAGACATCAAGTAACTGACGCATTAAATGAAGATCAGTGGTGACAAGTTGTCGAATTTCTGCGGGAGGATTGGTAAAACTCATAATGTGCGTTGCTCGTTAATCCCATGCTTCTGCTTTTTTTTAGCGTTTCACACCGACCAGAATATCTTGCAAAACCTTAGCTAAATAATCCCAATCGCGATTAGCATCGATTAAATCATTCGTCGCGGCGATCGCCCCAATCCTATTTTCTGCCACCTCACCCCACGGAATTTCCCGGCCATCATATCGTCACATAGGTAGCTCTTGCGTTTCGTTAAAAATACGAGCAAGTTTAACCAGCTCAGGAACGGCGATCGCCGACCAGTTTCCCTCTGTATTACGATTTTGCAGCACAAGCATTCGCAGACTGTAGCTGTGGGCATAACCTTCGATTTCGAGCCAAATTAAATCACTTTCTGCTTCGATAGAAATCTTTTCCTCTGCCATGAGTTCAGGGGCGATCGCCGCGACAGTATCCGCAAGTTGGGTGAGGAGGCGACAAAAATCAGAAAACTCTGCTGCCGTCAGCTCTACAGCCCAATCATCCGCCCCGACCAAGCCTTGAAAAGGACAGATTGAGTCCGGATTCCAGCCCAGCCGCCAACCTGTCCCTTTTTTTAAGATTCGCTCCATTCCTCTTTTGGTTCTTCATAACCAGAATCACGCCCATACATGTAAGTCACCGAGCGGAATTTCCAAATTAGTGCGTCGGACAAGATTTCAGCAGAATAACGCCATTCCCAGTTGCCTGCGGCAATGCCGGGAGTATTCATTTTTGCTTCTGATCCAAGACCTAACAAATCCTGTAGGGGGAATACCGCCAGATTCGCAACCGAACCCATCGCCAACCGAATTAACGCCCAGTGAATCCCTTCTTCGCCAACGCAACCGAGATATTCCGTCACGCGGGATTTTGCGTCATCGTCCCGCTTATCAAACCAGCCGACTGTGGTGTCGTTATCATGGGTGCCGGTGTAAACAATGCAATTTCGATTGACGTAATTAAACGGTAAAAAAGGATTGGCGCGATCGCTGTCAAAGGCAAAATGAAGAATTTTCATGCCCGGCAAATTATATTTATCGCGCAGCGCTTCCACCTCAGGCGTAATGACTCCCAAGTCCTCTGCCACAATCGGCAAATCACCAAGGGTATCTTTCAAAATTTGGAAAAATTCATCACCCTTTGCTTTCACCCAGCGACCATTCATCGCCGTTGTTTCGCCCTGTTGAACCGCCCAAAATCCTTCAAAACCCCGGAAGTGATCAATACGCACAATATCGACAAAGGTCAACATTGTTTTAACCCGCTCAATCCACCAAGCGTAATTAGTGCGGGAGAGGTTACGCCAGTTGTAGACGGGATTACCCCAGAGCTGTCCGGTTTCGCTGAAGTAGTCGGGTGGTACACCTGCCATCCATTTCGCTGCTCCTGTTTTGTAATCGAGGCGGAAAATCTTCGGGTGTCCCCAAACATCGGCACTGTCGTGGGCAACGTAGATCGGCAAATCCCCAAAGATACGAATGCCCTTGTCGTTGGCATATCCCTTAAGACTTGACCACTGGCGGAAAAATTCTGACTGGATATATTTATGGAAAAAGACGGCTTCTTTGAGTTCTTCGCGCTTGAGGGCGATCGCCTCCGTTTCGCGCCACGCTAAATTTGGCTCCCACTGAAACCATGATTTTCCGTCATTTTCTGCCTTGATTGCCATAAACAGCGCATAGTCTTCTAGCCAGTAGGTTTGGTCTTCGCAGAACTCGATAAATTGCTCTTTACGCTCTGCCGTTGCGGAAGTGCGAAACCGTTCACTGGCTTTTTTGAGCAAGGGCATTTTAAAGGCGATCGCCTTGTCGTAGTCCACTGCCTCGTTAGAAAATTCTGGCGCACTATCAAGATCACTTTGATCCAGCAAACCTTCTGATGCTAACCACTCAAGATTAATAAGCATCGGATTGCCCGCAAAGGCTGAATAGCAAAGATAGGGAGAATTTCCAAACCCCGTCGGCCCCAACGGCAATACCTGCCAAACCTGTTGACCACTCTTGGCGAGAAAATCAATGAAACGATAGGCTTGCGATCCTAAATCTCCAATACCAAAACGTCCGGGCAGAGAAGTTGGATGCAGTAAAACACCACTGGCGCGACGATCAAACATATAGTCAAGCAACGAGTTGAAATTTTCTATACTCGCAATGGTAACAGTGCTTTTCGGTGGCGACCCTCTGTCTAACGATTCCTTACGGGTTTTCGTTATGATTCGCGGATATCGGATTTATTGTCCTAATTTTTGATAACCTTCACCAAAAATACAGCCTTGGGATACTTGACTTGTTTTTTCATGCCTAAAATCCAGAAAAGTATTTTTTTGATCACTAAAAACTAGAAAAAAATCTTTAAATGCGTTTTTTATGTTCAGCGATCGCCGAGTCACAGATTTCTTTAACCGCAAGAGAATCCACCCTTTCATAACTATAGGAATTGCGGCGATAATTTAGATTACGACCATCCCATCTTTCAACAAATAAAACAGAATGGGAAGTGCGATTATTAAGGCAGTTTTGAATATTTGTTCTCACTAAAAAATGTTGATTTTCATCATCACCATCTTTTCTATACCAGCCTAAAACCGAACCTTCATTATTTAACGTAATGGCTTCACTAAAATACTGTTCTTCCCAATTTAAGGCCTGTGACCGCTCATACAAGCGCGATGCTTGGAAGAATAAAGAAGTCCATTTTTTCTCAGGGATTTCTCTAGGGTAAGACTGATAATTTTTTGTGGGTAGTTGATTTAAATCAAAGCTTTGTGCCTGAACAATTTCTGGGGCGATCGCCAATGTTAGTGTAGCAATAGACAACCAAACTTTATTCATGAAAGTCATACCCAAACCCCGATATTTTTAATAATCATCAAAAATTAATATGACATATTTCTTTTCTTAGTGTTTAAAGTTGTGATGAAGATTTTTAGGCGACTCCGTAGGATTACTGAGACATCGAGGCCTAGCCCTAGACACCGGAGAAATGACCGACAAGGAGCAAATACCGATATGATCAGACGAATTTCCTAGTGTGAGTTTGCGATCAATCATGTTCAGTTTGTCCAGAAAATTTCATCAGCTACACCAATCGGTTTACACTTCGGCGGCGATCGCCCTAGTTGTTGGCGCGACTTTGGTCGGTTGTAACCCCGCCCCCCAAACCGATACAAATACAGGCACGAGCACAGAAGAAGTAACGACGAGTGCCGATAGTCGGATTTTGGTAGGCACAACAGCGCAACCCCGGACAATTGACCCCGCCGATAGCTATGAAATCGCTGGACTAAACATTATCTATAACGTCACCGAAAGTCTCTACACCTATGATGTGGGCACAACCGAAATAGTCCCTCTTCTTGCCACAGAACTGCCCACCATTAGCGAAGATGGTTTAACCTACACCATTCCTCTACGCGAAGGCGTGAACTTCCATGACGGCGAAGTCTTCAACGCTGCGGCAATGAAATTTTCCCTTGATCGTTTCATCCAAAACCAAGGCAAACCATCCTTTCTCCTCGGCGACATTATTGAAAGCGTCGAAGCCACAGGTGAGTACGAATTAACCATTACGCTCCAACGACCCTTTGCCGCTTTTCCTGCGTTACTTGCTTTTGCTGGAGCTAGTGCCGTTTCTCCTGCTGCCTATGAAATTGGTGCTGGAAATTTTGCGCCGAATACCTTGGTGGGCACTGGCCCCTATGTTTTGACTGAGTTTAATAGCGACACCATTAAGCTCGACCGCAATGGTGACTACTGGGGGGATGCGCCGAGAAATGCAGGCGTTGATTTACAAATTTTCGGTAGTAACGCGGCAAACCTATTCAATTCTTTGCGGACTGGTGCGGTTGATATTGCCTACCAATCCCTTGAGCCTGAGCAAATTACCAATCTCCTCGCCGATGCGGAACAGGGTACGGTTCAAGCCCTCAAAGCCGATGGCACTGCGGTGAATTTTATGGTGCTCAATCGTAATCTTGCCCCCCTTGACCAGCTAGAAGTCCGACAGGCGATCGCCCATCTCATTGATCGAGATTTAATTAATGAGCGAGTATTACAAGGACAAGCAGATCCGTTGTATAGCTTGATTCCCACATCTTTCCCTGCATCAGAACCCACATTCCAAGAGGTTTATGGCAACGCTGAAATTGAAGCTGCCAAAACGCTACTCACCGAGGCTGGCTTTAGCGCTGAAGCTCCGGCCGTTGTGCCCCTCTGGTATCCGTCTGGCTCAACGACACGAGGCATTATCGCCACAACTCTCAAGGAATTTGCTGATCGAGAGCTTGAAGGCATGCTTGTTTTTGAACCCAGTAGCGTCGAAGGGGCAAACTTCTTTAAAAACATTGCCCAGGGCGTTTATCCCGCTGCCCTTGGAAATTGGTATCCCGACTTCCTTGATGCGGACAACTATATTCATCCGATGTTGGATTGCGATGAAGGGAGCGAAGCGACGGGCTGTGAATCTGGCGGAGCCCAAAACCAAGGCTCTTTTTACTGGAGCGAAAAAATGAATGAGCTGATCGATGCCCAGCGCACGGAAACTGATCCCGCAGCACGTTTAGCCATCTTTGCGGAAATCCAGGATCTAATGGCGGCCGATGTTCCCTACATTCCCATTTGGCAGGGGACAGAATATGTTTTTGCCCAAAGTGATATTCAAGGGCTCGCCGTCAATCCCAGCCAAAGTTTACCGTTGTGGCTCATTGAAAAGTAAAGTCCAAAAAATTACCCGCCCATCAGGCGATCGCCGCAGGATCAAGAAGCCCTAGAAAATCTATTTGTACAAGTACTAATCTAAATCTTCTTGGTCTGGCACCTTGAGAGTTTTGCGACTACTTTTTAGCTGTCGCCAGAGTTCTTTAATCCTTTGGTAAGCATCATTGGATGTGATTTTACCGTTTGTTTCAAGGTTGCAAATAATATTTACTTTCTTTGCAAACTCTTGCAAATTGGCATTAAAAGCCACATGCTCAAGCTTAAACTCACCGCGATAGCTTTCCTTCGGATAAATAAATTGTTCCTTGTTGGAATCCTCTGTCATGGCGATCGCCTAATCTTTTATGTGCAATTGCAATCTTTCACAGTGTAACGGAATGGCATCTCAAAGTTTGGCAACAAAGCAAGATAACGATGACTTTGTCGCCCCTAGATAAATCATGCCCGAAATTTTCCGTCCTAGGCAAAATTCCTATAGATAGAAAATAAAAAAGGTGAAACTCTCTAGTTCCACCCACCGATGACGCAATACGGTTAAAAATAAAAAATAAGAATTATAGTTAGCGCAAGACTACCAGCTAGATTTGACTACGCCGGGAAGTAGACCTTGGTGTGCCCAATCACGAAGAACGTTACGGCAGAGGCCAAAGTCACGGTAATAACTTCTGGGGCGACCAGTAACCTGACAACGGTTACGCATGCGGGTCGGGGAACTATCGCGGGGAAGATTTTGAATCTTGCGGTGAATCTCGAGCTTCTGCATCGGATCTTCTGCATTTTTAAAAGCTTCTTTAAGAGCCGTGCGCTTTGCCGCATATTTGGCGACTGTGCGAGCACGCTTCTTATCGCGCTCAATCATTGATTTCTTTGCCATGAAATTATTTTAAAGTTTTCATATAAAGACAGCATTTTTAATTCTACACTAATCAAGCTTTATTTCGTTGATGTACAAGGCGGGAAAGGTCAATGGTGATTGATTATCCTAGGGTGAGACAACTGCGAAGTCTAGTAAAAGCCAAAGGCAAGGAGGCGAAATTACTCATTTGAGATTATTCTAAAGGTCGCTTTGCCACACCAATTTTTTTTAAGCTGCTCACATATGGTCACTGCTAATTCTAGTCAATTGGGTTTAGCGTTTCATACGACAACACCGCAATTGGGTTTTGCGAGTCTCAATCTTGAAACGGGCGATCGCCATTCTCAGGTGTGGGATTTAGGACGTGCCCTGTCATCAGAGCTCCATAGCTATCTGCAAAATTTTATGGCAGATCATTCTTGGGAGAGCCTCAAATTCCTTGCCGTTGCGAAAGGCCCCGGTGGTTTTACCAGCACCAGAATCGGTGTTGTCGTTGCGAGAACTTTGGCGCAACAGCTTAATTTACCCCTTTACGGTATTTCAACGTTGGCGGCGATCGCCTGGCATTTATGCTCAACAGAAACAAATCAAAAAGTCGCAATTTCTTTACCTGCCCGTCGTGGCGAAGTTTTTGGGGCAATTTATCGAATCACGAGTGAAGGCGTGACAACAGTTGTCGAAGACCAATTATTTTTGCCAGAAACGTTTGAAAAATTGGCATTGGAAGAAAAGGCTATGGTTGGGCGATCGCCCGATGATTTAGGAATAACAGTTGTAGATGTTTTAGATTTAGCGTATCTCCAGTGGCAACAAAATCCAGATTCACCCTGGGGAAAAGTCACCCCTTTCTATGGCCAGCATCCTGTTCATAAAACTAAAGCTCGCTGAATCGAATGAAATGATTTAGATCAATATTAATAACGAGTAGCCATAAAAATATTGATATAGTCATGGTCAGCAAAATTAGTAGGGGTTTAACATGTTAAACCCCTATAGGATAAGGCTTTAAAGTTTATCTAACGTCTTAACTTTGATAGCTTTGAACATACTTTAATTTTGCATGCCAGCAAAGTATTAACCCATAAAAAATCTTCCCCTCAAAATTGAAGAGAAGACTATTAGCAAAACGATTCAAAGTCAGTTTAGAAACTAAGAAACCTGCCGTAGAGCATAGTGATTTTCTGGTGTCGGATAACCAGCTTCTCCGAAGGATTCACGAATCACTTTGTTGGTATCAAAATAAACTTGCCAGTAATGATCATTATTGCAATAGGGTCTCACCGCTAACACTGGCCCCGCAAGGTTAAACTCTAAAATCTCTACATCAGGGGCAGGATCTTGCATGATATTCGGAATCTTAGCGAGGTTTTCCTGAAGGAGGGCGATCGCCTGATCAGGAGCAACACTATGATTCAGTTGTGCCACAAGATCAACACGCCGATAGGGATTCGCCGAGAAGTTTTGAATATTGCCAGCAAAAATAGTATTGTTGCCGACAATGGTGCGCACATTATCCATCGTATCGATCGCCGTCACGAAGAGACCAATCTCCTTAACCGTACCGATAACCCCACCAGCTTCGATAAAATCTCCCACAGCAAAAGGACGAAACAGGATCAAGAAGACACCCGCCGCAAAGTTCGCGAGTAGACCGCTCCATGCTGCACCAATGGCAATACCAGCTGCCGCTAATAAAGCCGCAAAAGATGTCGTTTCGATGCCAAAATATCCCAAAATCGCAACAACTAAAACAACATTGAGCATTACCCCAATGAAGTTGACGAGATAGCGAATGAGGGTTGCATCAATTTGTTGGCGTTGGAGGAGACGAGATAGCAAACCTGTAGATTTGCGAATTAGCCAACTTGCGACGAGCCAAAGCAGGATTGCGCCACCCAGCTTTAAAGCAAGCCCTGTTAACTGTGTTTGTAAAGTGCTGACAATACCCGAAATTTGGGAGGTATCAACGGGAACTTGAGAAAAAAACATTGATATTGGATATGCCTATAAAAGTCTCCTTTCACAATAATCAAGCATCTTTTATTCTGTTTCTTTGGCAATAAAAATCAATAATGTGCATTACTCATTTACAATTTTGAGATTTTTTTATCGACTTTGTTCTATTAGTGCTAGTACCTTTTAAGAACTGCTTTGACTGGTAAGCTTTTATGACAGACAAAAAACAAAAAAGATAATGAGTTAAAGTGATTTTTATTTGAATAAATTACCTTTTGTGGATTACCGATAGAAGAGGAAGGTTTACTTTTTTGATGTTTTAGTCGTTTTTCTAAACTTTCCCTAGGAGGTCGTCGTTAAGATCAATAAATGCAACCTAAAAAATAGAACTTAAAAATCAACTAAGTTTTGGGTGATGTTAATCAATCTACTCGACAGGTGGAGGGTCTATTGTCATCGATCATGATGGGAGGGCGATATAGTCGATAAATATGTAAACTCACCATTTTCTAGCATCTATTTCAAGCAATTATGACCCACCCTAATCACCTGATTATTTTCACGCGTTACCCGATTCCCGGCACAACGAAAACGCGGCTAATTCCAGCCTTAGGAGCAGCAGGGGCAGCGGCGCTACAAAAACAGCTGACGGAGCACACTTTAGAGCAAGTTTCTGGCTTAACCGCAGATGTCACGATTTATTTTTCGGGGGGAGGTTTGCTGCAAATGCAAGCTTGGCTTGGGGAGCATTGGCGGTTTAAACTTCAACGAGGAAAGGGTTTAGGCGATCGCCTGATCCACTCGATTCAACAGAGCAAAAAAAATGATTATCAACGCACTGTAGTGATTGGCATCGACTGCCCAGAAATTACAGCCGAAATTTTAGAGGAAGCATTTGTGGCATTAGAGCAACATGATGTCGTGTTGGGAGAAGCGACTGACGGTGGCTACTATCTCATTGGTTTACAACAACTGATCCCAGAATTATTTCAAGATATGGCATGGGGCATCGATACTGTTTTGACGGAAACTTTGCGGCGCACAGCAAAACTAAATCTTTCTACTAAAATTTTGCGCCCTTTAAATGATATTGACTATCCCGAAGACTTAGCGATTTGGGAAAAAGTGAAAGCTGCAAAGGTTACATCAACCGCTGAATAATCCGTTTTGCTTGGGAGCCATAGCCACCACCAAACAAATTAAAGTGATTCAGCACGTGGTAAAGATTGTACAAATCTTTGCGATCGCCGTAGCCAGCGTCCAATGGCCAAACTTCGTTGTAGCCCTGATAAAAACTAGGCGGAAATCCCCCAAATAATTCGGTCATCGCAATATCAACTTCTCGATCTCCGTAATAGGCTGCCGGATCAAAAATCACTGGTGTACCATCGGCGGCGATCGCCGCATTCCCAGACCACAAATCCCCATGCACTAAAGCCGGTTGAGGCATAACATCCTGAAGAATATCCCGAATCCTAGCCATCACCAGTTTCGCATCCGGAAAGCCACCCCCCCGACGATTTGCCAAACGCAGCTGATAGCCAATGCGAGTTTCAGCCCAAAACTCCGCCCAATCATCACACCAAGTATTAATTTGCGGCGTTGAGCCAATAGTGTTATTGCGATCCCAGCCAAACTGCTCCGAGCCACCAGCCCTGTGCATGGCCGCCAGTTTTCGTCCCATCTCCTGCCAAGCACTCGCCCCACCAGAACCCAGCTCTAACCACTCTAAAACGATATAGCTATTACTTTGGGTTTCCCCCCAACAAATCGGTTGAGGCACGAGAATACTATCCGTCGCCTTCATCTGCTGTAAACCGAGAGCTTCAGCTGCAAACATTTCCGATTGATTCGGACGATTGAGTTTGACAAAATATTGTTGACCAAGCCCCGTAATTTTGTAACCCTCATTAATACAGCCACCACCAACAGAACCTTGAGTTTCCAGCTCAAATTTATGGCCCGTCACAGCTGTAATATGGCTCGCAATATCTTGCCAGAAACCACTCATTGTCATTCTCCTATCAGTCCGGAAATTCTTAGAGTTTCAGCTTAAAAGCTTTTACTGTCTTAAACTATTTGGCGATCGCCTCCGGAGCGAGGGGAAAACCCAACTCTTCCCGCTGCGCAAGATAAAGATGAGCCACCTGCCGCGCCATATTCCGAATACGACCGATATAACGCGTGCGCTCCGCCACCGCAATCACACCACGAGCATCCAGCAAATTAAACGAATGAGAGCATTTCAAAACATAATCCAAAGCAGGCATCACCAGCTCTTTCTCAATCAACTGCTGGGCTTCCTCCTCATACAATGCAAACAACTTAAACAGTAAATCTGGATTAGACGCTTCAAAATTGTAAGTACATTGCTCAATCTCACTTTGGAGGAAAATATCACCGTAATTTGTGGTGTCATTCCAGCGAATTTTTGTGATGGCATCCACCTCTTGCAGATACATCGCCAAACGCTCTAAACCATAGGTAATCTCAATACAAACAGGACGGCAGTCAATACCGCCACACTGCTGAAAATAGGTGAATTGCGTAATTTCCATACCATCCAGCCAAACTTCCCAGCCCACACCCCATGCGCCGAGAGTTGGCGATTCCCAGTTGTCCTCGACAAAGCGAATGTCATGATCCTCAGGATGGATCCCCAGCGCCTTCAGGGACTCAATATAAATCTCTTGAATATTATCCGGTGATGGTTTGATGATGACTTGATACTGATAATAATGCTGGACGCGATTTGGATTTTCGCCGTAGCGTCCATCGGTAGGGCGGCGACAGGGCTCAACATAGGCGACAGACCAAGGCTCCGGTCCGATCGCCCGCAAAAATGTATGGTGACTCATGGTGCCTGCCCCTTTTTCTGTGTCGTAGGGCTGGGCGATGAGACAGCCGCGATCGCTCCAAAACTGATTTAATGTGGCGATGATAGATTGAAAATTTAACGACACGCTTCTTTGCCTCAAACGCTCTTTGCGAATTAGTTATTGTCCCATAAGAAGATAGCACAACGCCTTACTGGTCAATGATTCTCCTGCCAACGTTATCAAATAACTATATTGCTTTGGGATGACGAACCGGCATTGATACAAAACATAATTTCAACCGTTTAAACAATAAGATTTCCCATGGATCAACACACAAAAGTTTCCTAAAAACGAGTTTCAGGAAACCGACATCACAAAATTTGAGTAAGAATTCTTGGTTTTGAACGCCTATTTTAGCTAAACGCCGGGACTAGATTTTTTTTTACTGTGCCGTCATCAAAAATAGTCAATTCTTTGGGAGTAGAGCAACGTTTGAGGTTAACTCGAATATTTTCTGCACCTTCGTTGGCTAAATCTTCTAGGTAGCCTGACTGGGCAGAAACGGCCTCTTCTCGACTAGCGAAGGGACCAAAGTAGTAGGTGCATTCTGGTTGTTCTGTCGTAATTTCTAGCCAGTAAGCAAGGCCGACGATATCTAAGAGTGTAGTTAAAAGTTCTTTCATATTTTCCCTTGAGTGGTGAGTAATCTACTCTGAAAAAATGCTTTTGGTGGTTATTTTACGGAATAGGGAGAAATCCCGGATTACGGATCATTCTCCTTTTTGTATATAACTTATTTCTCGTTTTGAAAACCTTCTTAGGGTGTATCAGCGAGATTAATGGTGGTCTGCTTTGTCAGCTTTTGGCGATGGATCTCATAGAGGGCGATCGCCGCTGCAACGGAGGCATTTAAACTGGGTGTTTTGCCGACCATTGGTATAGACACCAGCTCATCGCAGCATTTTTGGGTAAGGAGACCCAACCCTTGCCCTTCTGAGCCAATAACTAACCCTACAGCGCCATCAAATTTTGTATTGTGTAATGTTTTACTACTCCCTGCTGCTGTGCCATAAATCCAGAAGCCAGCTTCTTTCAATTCTTCGAGGGCGCGGCTGAGGTTAATGACGCGGGCAACGGGAAAATGATCGATCGCCCCGGCGGCTACTTTCACGACGGTGGAAGTGATCCCCACTGCGCGACGTTGGGGGATCACGATCCCTTGGGCACCGATCGCCTCGGCGGTACGAATAATTGCACCGAGATTATGGGGATCAGTAATACCATCGGCAATGACAATGACGGGCTCTGTTGTTGCGGCTTTGGCTTGTTCGATCAGGTCGGGCAACTCCATATATTCGTGGGGAGCCACTTGTGCTGCAATGCCTTGGTGAACGCCTCGTTCTGTTAGGTAGTCAAGGCGGGTCATATTTACTTCGTCAATGACACAGCCTTGGGCTTTCGCCTGTTGGAGCAGGGTATGAAATTTAGAGGAGTGGCGCAGCTTTGAGGTAACCCAAATCTTATTAAAGGTGCGGCCATTTTCTAATACGGAAAAAACGGCATGGCGACCATAAACAAGATCATTGTCTGCAGTGTCGGATTCTGCTGTGACATCGTTATTTTGAGGGGCATCGTAGGAGGATGTTTCAGGGGTGGGCTTTCTATTGTCATCCCCATGTTTTGTAACGGGTTTCTCGCGGTGGTTTGAGCGGGGGCGATCGCCATCAAAGCGACGTTTTTTCGGGCCAAAGGAACGGTTGTCATTACCACGAAAGGAACGATTATCTCGATTAAAGCGGCCACCACCGCGCCGCTCATCGTCCCGACCTCTGCCACGGTCATCCCTTCCATAACGGCGATCGCCATCCCGCCTTTCGCCACTCCGTTCAGAGCGCTCATCCCGGCTAAAACGATCACTACGCTCATCCCGGCGACCACCTCGATCATCCCGATAGGCAGATTTTCCGTATCGTTTGCTCGGCTTTCGATCTCCGCCTCCCTTGCCTTTATGGGGGGAAGGTTTGCCGTACTTTTTTCCGGACTCCGAACGATGGGGCTTATTCATGAATTTGTCTAGGTGAAAAAAAATCTCAATCAAAAAAATCTGCGGCGATCGTGAGTAACAGACCTTCTAAAACATCCGTCGTAATGCTTACTGTCGCACTGCATGACGGCGAACTAAAGGAAAATAACAATCAAAGGCTTTTCACTATAGCAGGCTAAAGTTGTTTTAGCGGTAAAAGTGCCAATAATTCTGTGAGGCGTTCTTGATTTGTTAAATACAAATAACCGACTAAAGCTTCAAAGCCAGTGGCACGCTTATAAATGTCTATGCTAACTCGCTTCGGTTTGCCCGATGCTGTATTCCTGCCGCGCCGGACAATATCAAGCTCTAGAGCCTGTAATGTCGGCTCCCAAATATTGAGATACGCCGCTTGGGTTTCTGCTTTAACTTCATCGACCACCCGTTGATGGTGGGTGCGAATCCGATTCGGTGGCGTGAGGTAATGGCAGCGGATAAATAGTTCATAAACAGCATCTCCCACATAGGCTAATGCTGTGGGAGATAACTGCTTGAGATGCTCATCAGAGATTGATGGAGTAAACAAAAAAGAACTTGATTGGGGCTTTGTTGCGTCCAAATAATATGACAATCACTTTTTATTGAGGTTGGCGATCGCCTCATCAATAGAGTTGCGGAGGGAGAGGAATTTCTCCAAACGCACTAACTTTACAGTTTGGGTAACACGAGGATTTGTCACCACCTGCATAGTGCCGCCAGCATTTTGTGTGTATTTCACCAGCTGAACAAGGGCACCAATGCCGGAGCTATCCACAAAGTCAATTTGTGCTAGAGATAAAATAATTGTGCTTGGTTTCGCATCAATCCGCTCTTTGATCACAGACGTAAAAACAGGCTCGGAAAAGGCATCTAGTAAGCCCGTTAAGCGAAAAATTTGATATTGATTATCGACGACTTCGTAAGTGCCTCTCAAACTTACCGTCAAATTTAGTGGCTCAGGAATGGCTCTTTCCTCCTCTCTCGGAACTTCAGCGTAACGCCAATTCTATACTATATAAGCATTGACGTAACCTTTTCCCAACACATCTTTAAGGGAAGTAGCCCCCCCAGATCGAGTGTAGGGCGATCGCCCCTATGGATCGCCCAATCCCCCTAGAATTTCGTCTAGATTTCGTCCCAACCCGTCACACCAGAAGACATGACATAGCTAGTCACCCCAGCCTCAAAGAAGTTGGCCTTCGTATTGCCCGCCTTCTTCGTATCAGAAAATCGCTCTAAATGGCGATAGGGACTCTTCTTATAGAGATCACCTTCGTAGATAGGCTTAAGACCGATGGCCTTGAGGCGCATATTTGCTAAATACTTCGTATAAACTTCCGTACTTTGCTCAGTGATCCCCAAAATATCATTACCGACAATATGATTTGTCCACTGGCACTCATATTGCACAGCACGATCAAACATTTCATAGATCATGTCTTCTGAATAGGTAAAGGTCTGCATTGCCTCTGGAATGAGCTTCTGGAAAAGGCGCACATGACTCAGTTCATCGCGGTTAATCATTTTAAAAATGTCCGCAGAGCCGGGCATCAACATCCGAGATGCGAGGTTATAGAAAAAGATAAAGCCGTTGTAGAAATACATGCTTTCCAACATGTAGTCGGCGAGAAGCGCCATGAAATAGTTCTCGGGTGTGGGGCTATCGATATAGCGCTGATAGAAACCCGCAATATATTCACAGCGATCCCGCAACACTTTATCCGTCCGCCAAAATTCATACACATGATTACGGCGCTCACTGGGAATAATCGTCTCGATCATGTATTGATAGGACTGGTTGTGCATGCCCTCTTGGGAAATTTGCTCCGCCATACAGAGGCTAATTTCTGGGGCGGTAATCGAACTTTTAATGTGGGGCAGATTACAGGTCTGAACCGAATCGAGAAACGTCAGATAGCTCAAAATTCCGTCAAAAGCCCGCCGCTCCTCAGACGTTAAATTCCAATAATCCGTAACATCTTGGGTAATATCCAGCTTCTGCGGGATCCAGAAATTTTCACGCATCTGTTGATACAAACCAACCGCCCACGAGTAACGCACATCGTTCAGTTGCATTAGGTTTGTTGTTTCGCCGAACCACACAGAGCGGTGACTAACGTCGTCATTGCCATCGGGATTAAAGATGGGATTGGTGGGCATCCGGTCGAGGAGGGTTTGTGTCATAGCTAGAGGGCGATCGCCACGCAAAAAGTCTTTCAAATTACTAGTGTAAGGAAAAAAATCCCTTCACACCACCCTTGGCGTTATTGTTTGCCAAAAACTTTTTTATTACCCTATTTACGACGGTCTTTTGCCCATCCTGTACCAGAAATTTCAGTCATTTTGTCTAAACTCAAGCTCGGCACAAAAATTAAGCAAAAGTAAAAATGTCAAGTAGAGAGATTGATATGTTGCAAAACGTTACAATTTTCATTAGAATAGGGACATCATAAAAAAGCAAATTATTTATCTCTACGGAACTTAATCACCTATGGCTACCAAAATGAAAGGCGGCATCGTTGACGAGCAAGGCAAAATGAACAATTTTGCGATCGAGCCCAACATTGTTGTGGAAGAAAACACCCGTGTTGGCTTCACTGAATACGCGGAAAAGTTTAACGGTCGCGCTGCAATGATCGGCTTTGCTTCCTTGTTGCTCCTCGAAGTTTTCACTGGCCATGGCGTAATCGGTATTTTCCAGTAGAGACAATTTGAGAGCGTTTTGCTTTCGTCCAAATGACACTTCAACAGCATAAGTTTGTAACAGGCGGTTTCATACCGTCTTTTTTCTTGGGGAATTTTCTTAGAATTAGACGTGGTTCTTTTGAGGAAGGTTTATGGCAGTGCTTGTTGTGGCGACGGGCAATCCGGGTAAAGTCGCTGAGATGCAGGAGTATCTCCACGATACAGCTTGGAATTTGCAGCTCAAGCCACCGGAATTAGAGATTGAAGAAACTGGGACAACCTTTCTCGAAAATGCGGAACTAAAGGCTTCTCAGGTGGCAAAGGCTCTGGGGCAGTGGGCGATCGCCGACGATTCGGGTTTGGCGGTAGATGCCCTAGGTGGTGCGCCGGGCTTGTATTCGGCACGGTATGGCAAAACTAATCAAGATCGCATTGACCGATTGCTCAAGGACTTAGGAGAAAATCCTAACCGACGGGCAAAATTTATCTGTGCGGTGGCGATCGCCCGACCAGATGGCACCATTGCCGCGAAAGCTGAAGGGGAATGTCCCGGCGAAATTTTACGGGAAATGCAAGGGGATGGCGGCTTTGGCTACGACCCAATTTTCTATGTGCCAGAATATCAACAGACCTTCGCAGAGATGTCTGGGGAGCTAAAAAATCGCATTAGTCACCGCGGCAAAGCCTTCGAGAAAATACTGCCGCAGGTGACTGCCCTCGGCAACGAACAAGTTTAGTGGAATAGGAAGTGGTAATAATGAGCGAATCCCAAGACCCCCTCTCTGATCAGCCATGGAGCGATCGCAACAAGCCTCCGGAAACCAAAGAACTCATTACTCTCGGTGGGATGTTTCTTTGTCTGATTATTTTATTAATTTGGCTATTAAATTTTGCCGTAAACTGGCTAATTGTCCAAATGCCCGTGAGCTGGGAACAGCAACTCGGTCAGGCGATCGTCAAAGCCTACGAACCCCAATCCCTCGACTCGCCCCAGCAAGACAAACTTAACGAATTAGTCAACGATTTAGAAGCGCATATTTCCCCAGACTCCAAAGCCTATCGTGATTACCAAGTGCTTTACATTCCCACAGAAGTGGTGAACGCTGGCGCAATTCCGGGAGATACAATTCTGGTTTACCAAGGCTTACTTGACCAAATGGGATCGGAAAATGAACTCATGATGGTATTGGGTCATGAAATTGGTCACTTCGCCAATCGCGACCATCTCCGCAGTATCGGTAAAGCTTTGGTGATTCGCACCGTGATTTCTAGTATTTTCGGTGATGTGACTTTTATTGCCGATGCCGCTCAGATTATTAGCAGTACTCGTTTTTCCCAAGCCCAAGAAAAAGAAGCTGATCAATACGGCTTAGATTTGCTCTATAAAAACTATGACCAAGTCGCGGGAGCAACGGACTTTTTTGCGCGTCTCTCAGAAAATGCTGGTGCAAATTGGGATTTTCTCGCTAGCCATCCAGCCCCGGCCAAACGGGTTACGGCTTTGGAGCAACTGATTGCGGCCAAGGATTATCCCATTGGGGAATACACACCTTTACCGGAAATGCTCAAGGAGTCCTAGTATGGTGGCTCCATGACATTGTGCGGCGCAAGAAAACCAGAGAAGCGCGTTTTTTTCTGAGTAGTGATGGCTTCCCATCGAGGTAGAGCGTCTCGATCTAAATTATTGTTTTAAGAAGTAATATGCCTGTCATTTTGATTGTTTTTTTGACTTTAATCATCATTGGTTTATTGATCGTTCTGCGTAAACTCAAGAATGAAAATGCGGAGTTAAAGCTTAAGGTTGCGGAAGATCTCGAATTTCTCCAACAAATGAGAACGAAAGATCCACTCACGCAGGTTTTGTCGCGGCAACATTTTATGCCCCTTGTAGAGCAGGAGTTTCAGCGGGGTAAACGGAATCAACAACCAATGTCATTAATTGCCTGTGATTTAGACCTTTTCCAGCAATATAACGAAGCCTATGGACAGATTGTGGGGGATGAATGTCTTTATGGGATCGCCCAGGTCATTGATCGCAATGTGAAGCGGGCTGGGGAATGTGTGTGTCGCATGGGGAGCGAGGAATTTTGGATTTTGTTGCCGAACGTTACTGAAACTAAAGCTATTGGTTTAGCTAAAATTATTCAAGAACAGGTTCGTAAATTAGCGATACCCTATGAGGGTTCTCCCATAGCGCCCTACGTCACTGTCAGTATGGGCATTGTGAGTTTTATTCCCACGGCAGAAGATGACCTTTCTGTTTGGCTTAGATCGGTTGAGATTGCTGCAGCTAAGGCTGTAGAAGAGGGCGGCGATCGCTACCATGTTGCGTCTTAGATGATTAACGTCAGTTATGGATAAGAATGTAGCCAAAATTCTTTAGAGAAAAAGAGACACGGAGGGGGAAAGACACGGGGAAGCAACGAAAATTTGCATTTTTTGAAAGCTAGGATTGTTTGCATAGAAACATCTCCCGATCTCTCGCTCTCTCATTCACCGCGTCGTACTTCCGAGCATGCTTAAGCAAAACTCACATATGATTACTTAAACGTGATTACTTGAGCGCATGATATACAGCCCAAATACCCATGGCACGTAAATAATGGCTGGCTCGGAAAGTATTATTCGCGGTAATGGCTTCAGGGGTACGGAATTGCAGACCGTTAGAGTAAACCTGATGGACGACGGCTTCGGTCATTTTGAGGGCTTCGTCTTTCATGCCTTGCTGAATCATAAAAGCAGCAATGCCAAAATTAATGCCAGTCCACACTTCGAGGGGATGGGTGTCGTCGGCTTTTTCGGGCGTGCCGTCGGGATTCAGACCGTTTGCTGCACCGAATTTGCCGTCGTGAAATTTGAGATAGCAGGCATCGTAAATTGTATTGATTGTGGTTTCGGTGCGATCGCCGGGATTGACGTTCGGTAGTTTTAAAAGCTGAGTATAAAATTCGCCACAAAGTTGGTCTGACATCACTACTTTCGACTCTGTGCCGCTATCGAGTTTGTAATAGCTACCTGTCCAAAGGGTGTCTTGGTATAAGGGTCGGGATTTCGCGAGCCAGTCTTGATATTTGGCGATCGCCGCGTCGAATTCTTCAGGGGTGACTTGATTTTGGTGTGCTTCGTAAATACTGCGATTATTTTTTAGTACCTCTGCAATGGCGATCGCCGCCTCTAGCGCTGCAATCCATAAACCGCCGCAATAGGCACTGATGCCTTTAAGTTTCCAGTCATCAAAGGTTTGGTCGGGGGAACCGCCATTTTCGGGAATGCCATCACAGTCGAGGTCAAAGGTTTTGAGATAATCCAGCGCTTGCACCACCCCTTCCCAACAAGACCAGAGAAATTCTGTATCCTTCGAGCCAGTCATTACATAGTCGCGATAAACCTGCAACACAAAATCTGAACCGAGATCTTTCCAAAGATTGCAATCTTGGTAGGCGGTATAATTTGTCGCTTCCCACGGATGTTCATTCGGTGCGCCAAGATCATGGGGGGTTGCGCCAGCCCGCTTACGGGGAGCCATAAAATTCTCGTAGCCCATGAGTTTGTTGTAGCCGATCGCCCGCTGGGTATCATCGCTACTGGGAATGGCACGGGCAAAGGCTTCGAGGATAGATTTATCGAGTTTCGGCCACAACATTGCCAAAGCAAAGGAGCCATACATGCGTACATCGAGGCTTTCGTACCAGCGATATTCTAGACATTCTAAAATACCAAATTGCCCAACCGGATCATCTTCCGTTGCCGCTGTCCATAAACTGCCACCTTGGGTCAGCAAATACAGTTCATTGCATAGCGCCATTTTTAGCCAGTCGGGCAGATTTTTGTCGCTCAAAAAGGGTTTTTGCCATTCTTCAATGCGCTCTTTCCAGAGGTCACTGTGCTTCATGGCGGTGCGAATAATCGACCAAACATTATGGCCACTACGCCCGAAGAAATCGGTATAGCGTCGAAAATAGGTAATATCCGGCGCAAATTCCATGACCGGAAAATCCCATGCAAGGAAAAAGGGAATCTTTTTCGTTCTGCCGGGTCTGACCGTAAACCGCACGGCGATCGCCCCAGCGATTTGTTCACCGGGGGAGGCAGGCGTTTCATCTTCTACATCGGGCAACGAACCATTCGCCGCAAAGTAATCCCAAACATCACGACCATCACCAGAAGGGTTCCAGCGGTTGTGATAAAAAACTTCGAGGGTGGGATTTGTGACCGTCGCAAAACAAATTTGCCCTTCCCCTTCACTAATCTGATCATGGGGACGCACGCGGGTTAACAAGCAACCGACGCGATACCGATCTTGAATCCATTGATTAAGGTTGCCAGTACTATCGCCCCACCGCGATTGATATTCATAAACCGGCGAGCCGTCGTCGCGCAATTCCACTTGGGGGACTTTTGTTGCCTTCGTAAACCAGCCCACCATATTCTGCCAGCTCATCATAATGCTGACGGTGATCGGCTTATCGGTGGGATTATGGGCAGACCATTCAAAAACGGCGGTGGGATAACTGGTCTCCTGATAACTCTCCGCGATGATGGGCGTAAACTGTTCGCAGGTCAGCTCCACATTAAAAACATCTTTGTACTCATACCAACTGCGGGGATACAACGCCGAGTAGGTTCCTTTTTCCGTCGGATACCACTCCCAACTCTCTAATGTGCCGTCGTCTGGCGCTTCCGTCGCCATCGCGTAGGCTTGCACATCACCCTCTTCGGTCTGTTCATAAACGCTAAATTGGCAAGCACCTGCATTGCGAAAAGTATGTTCGCCCGCGTCTAAATGCCACAGATTAAAGTCACCGCGCGGCGATCGCCCGATACAACCCGCCCCAAACCCACCGAGGGGCATCCCATGCCAAGGCCCATCATCAAGATTGCTCGCATAACGCACCGTATAAGGATTTTCCCAGCCCAAACCAATGGGACGTTGCCATGCACAATCAGGGATAGAGGGGGGTTGCACAAGTAGCTTCATAGGGGCGATCGCCAAAAATAAAAAGATTCAAGTATCAGTCTATCGTTTTCATCGTCTTCAATATCCCAGATGAAGAGCTTTCGTTAAGCCCAAGAGTTATAACTTTGCTTTGTTACTTCTCGCACATGGATGATTTTGATGGATAGTCACTTGCCAGAGGTTTAGTGCCTAGGAATATTCGTCCATCCCCAATGGTCATCGCGATGCTTTAACCGCCCCAGAGTTAGAAAAAATACCTAGATTTAACCTCATTAAAACTATTATTAAAACGACTTAATAACAAGCTGTTTTTCACACATCTCTAATTGTTTTTCATGGCCAGTAATGGTCGGCATTTTCTCCTTTGCATCGAGGGAATTAGGGCGCATCCGAATTAGATAATAAACCTCTTCACCTAAAGCAGAAATCACTGTATTTCCTTCTAGTTTTTGCGAACAAAGTGGGAAGCTTGCACGGTTATAAAAAGTCAAATAATAACGATAGTTAGACCGGCAAAATTCTGCAATATCAATCTGTAGGTTTTCATCTGGTTTTAATGCCCCAAAGAAAAACTGAGTATCTGTCGCACCCACAGGCAAAAACTCGTATTTCACAAAACTTTCAGGCAATAAATGGCGCAGCTGCAAAATTGTAAATACATAATAGTGCAGCCAAGAAAAATACCAGTTCTTTTTACTCGCTAAAGTTTTGTAGAAATCATTATTATCAGACTCTATTTTAAGGGGTGGCACGTGAATATCGGCATCGGTAGTGACCACTGGATAAATAATATTTTCTTTGGCATGATAGTAGCGTAAACCTACTGTATATTTACCTTTGGGCAACTTTATTTTTAGTGTAGATTGTCCCGGATCATCCGTTAAACTTTCAAAGTTAGTGACAGTTTTATAGGAGGGGAAATCATAGATACAACCCACCCAAGATTCTGTAGAGCTGCGAATTGTGTCTAAATTAATGATCAGTTCTGACTCTACTGAAATGGGTCCTAATGTGCCGATCATGGCATGGGTATTCCAGCGGGGAGCTTTTGTCATTAAAACGGACAAACTTAGTGGCTTTTTAAGGAGGTTTTCGGAAATAATTCGCCAAGTTTTACTTTGTTCAGTATTACGACTAAGGTAAAGGGTATAGAGCTTGCCGATGGTAAATTTACTGACTTTATAAAAGCCAAAAGACAGGATCGCAAGGGGAACTTCTAACCACGTTTTTAGAGACATGGGCACTATCAAAAAAATTGTTCTAGATTTTACCGTAGTGGGCGATCGCCTTTTGCTTTTGCCAAGCCCACATCTGATCACCGTAGGAAAAGTGCCACCATTCGTTAGGATGTTGCACGAAACCTGCTTTTGTCATCACCTCGCGCAGCAATAAACGATTGAGATGATATTGATGTTCCATCGGGTTGGGAGAATCGGCATAAAAGTCGGGGTAGGAGCGATCGCCGATTTCGTCAATTTCACCGCCCATGGCTAAGGCCGTCCCAGATTCGGTCGCTACGAGGGTCAGATCCACGGCTGCACCCGTACTGTGGGGGGGAGGCGTAGCAGGATTCTCACTGGGCAAAGCCCAAAATTGATAGACCTGTTCCCATACCGCTTTTTCCCCTAACGCATCTAAGGGGCGATCGCCTTTTAGTTCAGCAAAGGTATGATTTACCATAAACTCCTGCACCGCAATGGGGCGATAGGCATCAAAAATTTGCAGGCTAAGATCAGCGCTCTTTTCCTGTAAACAAACCTGTGCCGCAATTAAACGCCGCAAGACCATTTCCCGCAAAAAATACGGCGATCGCTCACCATAGCAAGCCCCCAAAACCATATAAGGATGGGGTTGCATTAACTGAAACAGATCTGTAGGAATAGGCGCTAAAGGTTCTTCCGATTCGACAATGGGGATAGATTGATAGGGTTTCATCGCACTAATTAGACAGCGGTAGACGGTTAATATCTTCGTTAGTACCAATCACCATCATCATTAAATTTTTATCAAGGCGTTGTTCTGGAGAAGGGTTAATCTCAAAATTATCATCATTGCCCACCGCCAAAACATTAACGCCATAATTTGCCCGCAAAGAGAGCTCAGCAAGGGTTTTACCGTGAAATATTTCGGGAATGCGAATTTCAACAATGCAATGTTTATTGTCAATATTAAAACGATCAAGAATAGAGGGTCGCGTTAGGGTCATTGCTAGCGCCGAACCAGCCTCATATTCCGGATAAACAATGCGATCTGCGCCGACTCTTTTTAATAATTTGCCGTGAACTTCTGACGAGGCTTTAGCGACGACATTTTCGACACCGCCTTCTTTGGCGTTGAGAGTGGTGACGATACTTTCTTGAAGATAATTACCGATCGCCACAATGACCGTGTCAAATTCAAAGATGCCCGCCTGACGTAACGCCATTACCTCTGTGGAATCCAGCTGTACTGCTTGGGAAACGATTTTTTCTGACATCACCTTAGCGACGAGTTTTTCACTAATATCAGTACCCAAGACTTCGTAGCCCATATCATGCAGCTTGCCGCAAACGGCTCGACCAAAGCGCCCCAAACCAATAACGGCAAATTGGCGATGTTCTTCATTCCGTCGGAAACCTTGAAAAAGGAAGTTCCAATTACGCAGATTCACGTTTTATCTAGCCTCACAACTGTAAAGTTTGTCTGTACGTAGGGTTGCCATGCTGTGATGGTGGCAGCCATTGATGAAGTTTATTATCCCACAAGCAAATTTTCTTCAGGATAATTTAGACGTTGGGGTGTCGCGTCACCCAGTAAAGCTGACATTAGCAGTAAAATGCCGACTCGTCCGCAGTACATTGTGCAAATAATAGCGATTTTGCCCCCTGTGGACAGGCTGGCGGTAATGCCTGTGGAGAGGCCCACTGTTGCGAAGGCTGAAATTACTTCGAATAAAACGTCAATGAGGTTGATATCGGGGTTGTCAATGGAAATCACTGCTGTGGCAATGGTAATCACTGTTGCGGAACCAAACACGACGGCGATCGCCTTCAGTACAGTACCGTTGGGAATTTCACGACGGCGGATCGTGACATAGTTTCGGCCGCGCAAAACAGAAAAGGTGCAGTGTGCCAAGATACTTAATGTCGTTGTTTTAATGCCACCGCCCGTACCACTTGGACTAGCGCCAATGAACATGAGACCCATGGTGACGAAGAGGCCTGCGGTGGTCATTTTGCCGATATCGATGCTATTAAAACCGGCTGTGCGGGTCGTCATCGACTGGAACCAAGCCGATAGTACTTTATCGGTCACATTATCCATTGGGGCTAAAGTGCTGATATTTGCCCATTCCACAAATAAAAAGGCGATCGCCCCCAAACCCAATAGCCATAAAGTTGTTTGGGTCACTACCGTAAAGTTAAGGGAAAAACTAAACTGCCGTACCTTACGTTTACGGCGATGTTGTAACCACAAATAAAATTCAATGATCACCTCATAGCCGATCCCCCCAAAGATCACGAGGGCTGGAATCACAAGATTAATAATCCATGAGTTGTGGTAGCCCATTAAGCTATTGGAAAAAAGACTAAATCCGGCATTATTCCAAGCACTAATGCTGTGAAAAATGGAAAGCCAAAGTCCTGATTTTGCGCCAAAGTCCTGTCCAAAACGGATATACAGCAGAAAAATTCCCGTGAGTTCACCAATGAGAGTCGTTGCAATAATCGAGCGAATTAATGTGCGTGTTCCTTGGTTGTAGGGCTGATCAAAAGATTCTTTAATGGCAAATTTCTGCGCCAAATCAAAACGGCGACCAATTAACAACATCAAAAAAGTAGATAAGGTCATGTAGCCCAACCCCCCAATTTGAATCAGGAGCAAAATGACACATTGCCCAAAATTGGAAAAAGCTGTGCCTGTATCCACCACGATTAACCCCGTCACACACACAGCTGAAGTAGAGGTAAATAGGGCGACTAAAGGATCATTCCATGTTCCCGTTGCCACAGAGAAAGGCAGCATCAATAAAAAGGCTCCGAATAAAATCGCGCCTAAAAATCCTAGGCAAATAGTTCTGGCGATCGTCATAGTGTTTGAGGCTTAGGGCTGTAACGGTATTACAGGCCTTCTGGTTTCTTGGTGACAATAATCCTAGCGGGCTTCGTCAGTTCTGAGAACTTGCTAGGTAAAACAACTTACTTTTGGCAGAGAGAGATGGGGGAGGCGCGGAGAGGGGGAGAAGGGAGGGGATTGGGTTTAGGGGCGGTAGGAGGCGAGGAGTTTGCGGAGTTCGAGCTTGAGCTGTATGAGGAGCTTGTTTTTACGTTGGATAGTGATATTGGGGGGGTTGGTTTCTTTGTAATCAAAAAAGCGGTTGACGGCGGGTAAGATTTTTTCGAGGCGCGGTAGGATAGCTTGCTCTCGGTACTGTTGGACGAAGGCTTCTGCGTCGTTGACTGCAAAATTTTGTACGGCATGGAGGATGCGATCGCCGTCATATTTGAGGTTATAGGTACTAATTTTCTGGCAGTTAAAACCGGGGTCAAGGTAATCAGCTAAGGCTCCATTCACACTGGAAAAGACTTGGCAACCGCAGGCGATCGCCTCTAGGGGCGGGAGACCAAAACCTTCGCTGACCGCATTGTTATTCCAATATTCAGCAGAGTCGTAAATATAGATTTTTGTACGGTTAAATAATTCACTAATGTCGGGCACAAAGTGATCGAGGATTTTGACATGGCAAGACTTTTCAAGTTCAGGAATCAGCTGCTCCAGAACATAACTGGAGGTTTTACGATTTTGTACCAGCACATCAATATCCCGCTCTAAATGGCGATTTTCAAAAATGGGCGAAATTTGGTTAGGCAAATAGAAAATAGGATTATTAGGCGCATGTTCTCCCCAATAGCCCATGGAGTGACGGCTCACAGTCCAGATGGGAATGGCGCTGGGTAATTTGAAGTTATAACCCGTACTATGGGCATGGTAAATAACGTGGTGCGATCGCAGTTTTTTGATCAACTTCGGAATATCGAAGCCCCAGCTGATCACAAAAATGGCAGAATTTGGCTCCACCTTTTCCAGTAAATCCGGTAAAAACAGAAACTCCTCAGACGATTCGCGATAGGTCACGAGCTGGGCTGATTGGAGTTTTGCCGCTAGCTCATAGGTATTGAGCTCTGCAAACAAACCACCACTATTAAATTTTTTACTAACACCGGGTACAAGAAAGTAGAGAGGACGCATGGAAAAAGGGCGTTTAGAGCATTTATCGAATCCAAATTGTACGTCTGTGTGGTGAATTAGGCAGAGAAATATACCCTGAGCGATAAAATCATGGAGTCAGTGCTGCCGAGTTGCCAATGAATCCCAACGACACCTCCCTTCTCACAGTTCAAAATCTTGGTATTGCTTACCCGCCAAGGGGAGGCACTTTACAGTGGGCGGTAGATGGTGTGTCTTTTGCGGTGGGTCAGGGCGATCGCCTCGGTTTGGTAGGAGAATCCGGCTGCGGTAAATCCACCATCGGACGAGCTTTATTGCAATTATTACCAAGAGGATCACAGGTTCGTGGTGAATCCACATTTCAAGAAAAACCGATTTTAAATCTGACTGGCGAAGCACTGCGACACTATCGCGGTGAAGTGATGGGCTTGATTTTCCAAGACCCCATGACCCGTCTCGATCCGCTCATGACCATCGGCAACCATTGTCTCGAAACCTTGCGCTGTCATAGCCCCGAACTAAATAAACAAGAAGCAAAACAAAAAGCCCTAGAAACCTTAAAGGCCGTCAGAATCCCCGCAGATCGTTGGGAACAATATCCCCACGAATTTAGCGGTGGTATGCGTCAACGGGTGGCGATCGCCCTAGCCCTACTCCTCGACCCGACATTCATCATTGCCGATGAACCCACAACCAGCCTTGATGTCACCGTCGCCAACGAAATCTTACAAGAGCTGACCCGCCTTTGCACCGAGCGCAATATGGGTTTACTACTAATCTCCCACGACCTCGCCATGGTAGCCGAATACTGCACCGAAATCGCCGTCATGCACCAGGGCAAAATCGTTGAAATGGGTAATGTCCAAAGAATTTTTAAAACGCCAGAGCATCCTTACACTCGCTCCCTCCTAGAAGCCGCCTTACACCTCCACAGCGATAAAGAATTTAATCCAGATATTGCCAATAAACCATTACTTTCCCTCAAAAATTTAGAACAACACTACATCCTAGAAAGTAATTTTTTCCAGCAAATCATTACCGGCGAAAAGACCAAAGTCATTAAAGCAGTAGACGGCATCAACCTCGATATTTACGAAGGAGAAATCCTCGGCCTAGTAGGCGAATCCGGTTGCGGTAAAAGCACCCTCTCCCGCACAATTTTGCAACTTGTCCCCCCCACAGGCGGCAAAGTGATATTTGAAGGCAAAGAGCTAAATCGCCTATCTATCGCTGACATGCGTCCCCAACGCCGCCACCTCCAAATGATCTTTCAAGATCCCCATGCATCACTCAATCCACTCATGACCGTGGGCGAAAATATTGGTGACCCCTTGCATATTCACGGTTTAGCCCAAGGGGAAGAAATCGAAAAACAAGTCCATACCATGCTTGAAAAGGTCGGTCTAACTCCCACAGAGGAATATTATTCCCGCTATCCTCGGCAACTTTCTGGAGGACAACAGCAGCGTGTTGGCATTGCTAGGGCGTTAATTACCCAGCCGCGTCTGGTGATTTGTGATGAGCCTGTCAGTATGCTCGATGCCAGTATCCAAGCCCAAGTTTTGGATCTGATGAAAGATCTAAAAGCCGAATTTAATTTGACTTATTTGTTTATTACCCATGATCTGTGGGTGGCGAAATTTCTGTGCGATCGCATTGCTGTGATGAACCAAGGAAAAATTGTCGAGCTAGGCAATACCGAAGAGCTTTTCAAAAATCCTCAACATCCCTACACCCAAAAACTGCTTGGTGCAGCTCCCCTACTCCAAAACATCTAATTCACAAACACCTACTTCCCGAAACCTGTAATGTCGGCGATTTACGATAACTGCGATTTTCCACTACTCCCAGAACTTAAGCATTATCTGAGGGAAGGCTACCGTTCAGACTTTTGTGTAGGCTATTTCAATTTACGGGGTTGGTCTGCATTGGCAGATGAAATTGAGCAGTTTGCATCAGGCAAAAACAGAAATTGTCGTTTGTTGATCGGCATGCAGAGACCCCCTAAAGATGAATTAAAACGCATCAGGAATATCGCCAACAAAAAGCTAGGAATGGATCAAGGGGCATCGAAGCGCTTGCAAAAGTTAATGGCTCAAGAGTTTCGGGAGCAACTAACCTATGGAGTGCCCACCGCCAAGGATGAAGCAACCCTGAAGCGCTTACAAACTCAGCTCAAGGAAAACAAGCTAGAAGTTAAATTGTTCTGTCGCCATCTACTCCATGCCAAACTTTATTTGATTTATCGAGAAGATCGCGCCACACCACGGGTGGGTTATGTCGGTAGTAGTAATCTCACGTTTTCAGGTTTGGGTGGTCAGGGAGAACTTAATGTCGAAGTTACGGATAAAGATGACACCCACAAGCTATCGGAGTGGTTTGAGCAACGTTGGCAAGATAGGTTTGCCCTTGATATTTCCAATGATTTAATTGAGGTCATTGATGAAAGTTGGGCGGGTCGTCAGCTCAAACCGTTTTATATTTATCTCAAAATGGCTTATCACCTATCACAGGAAGCAAGAGATGGGTTAAGTCGGTATCAAGCCCCGAAAAATTTTGGCTTATTGGAGTTTCAGGAGCAGGCTGTACGGGTAGCGATGCAGCATATCGATAGGCGCAATGGGGTGATTATTGGTGATGTGGTGGGCTTAGGGAAAACGCTGGTAGGAACGGCGATCGCCCATGTTTGTGAAGAGGAATATGGCACAAGTACCCTGATTATTTGCCCGAAGAATTTGGAATCGATGTGGCAGGGCTATGTGGAGCGGTACGGATTGCGCGGAAAAGTTGTGCCGATTAGTCAAGTGGAAAAAGTATTACCGGAAGTCCCTGCTCGATTTCGGTTGGTACTCATCGATGAAAGTCATAATCTCCGGAACCGTGCAGGTAAACGCTATCAGGCGATTAAGGAATATATGGAGCAGAGCGGGGCAAGGTGCATCATGCTCACGGCAACGCCCTACAATAAAGGCTATTTAGATTTATCAGCGCAGTTACGGTTATTCCTGCGGGAAGATGCGGATCTAGGGATTAAACCGGAAGCCTATATCCGTGGACTGGGTGGGGAGATGAAGTTTCGGCGGCGACATCAAGCTCCAGTACGATCACTCATGGCATTTGAACATAGTGATGAGCCGGAAGATTGGCAGCAGTTAATGAGTCGCTATATGGTGCGGCGTACCCGTGGCTTTGTTAAAAATACCTATGCGAAACAGGATGAGCGGGGTTCCTATCTGGAGTTTCCTAATGGCAGCAAATTTTACTTTCCCACCCGTCGTCCCTGCACAGTGAAATTTAATACGACAGGTGATGTTGATCCCTATTCGCGGCTATATGGCGATCGCGTGGTGGATATGATCAACGGTCTTTGTTTACCTCGGTATGGTCTGGGGAACTATGTCATTCAGCCATCAAACAGGAAGAAAAAATCCCCTACTAAAGCCCCCGGTCAGATGATTTTGGCGACGGGGTTTGAGCATTTGGATGTGACGGAAGCAGAACAGAAAATTTTGGCGAATCTCTCCCATGCAGGGCAGCGGCTAATGGGATTTTGCCGAACAAATTTGTTTAAGCGCCTTGAAAGTAGTGGAGCAGCATTTATTCAATCTATTGAACGTCACATCCTACGGAACTATGTCTATTTGTGGGCGATCGCCAATGATTTACCCATTCCCATTGGAACGCAGGATGCCGCTCTACTGGATGGAACGACCGATGAAGATCAAGACTCTCTATTAGTTCAAGATTGGGAAAGCGATGAGGCCATAGATGAAGATCAACTGTCTCCCAGTGAAGAGTTTAAACAACGGGCAGCGGCAATCTATGAGCTATATCAGAAGAAATATCCTCGTCGATTTAAGTGGATTCGCCCTGACTTATTCCAACCGGAACTGGCTGAAGACTTAGAGCGGGATGCTCAATGTCTGATCAAAATCCTCAAAATCGCTGGGGGCTGGGATGCGGCACAGGATAGTAAGTTAACTGCTCTGATTGAATTACTGACTGAAACTCATCCAGAGGAGAAGGTTCTCATCTTTACCCAATTTGCGGATACCGCCCGTTATCTGGCTCAGGCATTGGAAACCGAAGGTATCGATCAGATCGGTCTGGCAACGGGGGGAACGAAAGACCCAACGGAGTTAGCGCGGCGGTTTAGTCCGAAGAGTAATGGTAAGACTATTCCAACCGAGGAACAGCTACGGATTCTGGTTGCAACAGATGTTCTCAGTGAGGGTCAAAACCTACAGGATGCGCGGATTATCCTAAACTACGATCTACCCTGGGCGATTATCCGGTTAATCCAGCGGGCAGGTCGGGTAGATCGAATTGGGCAGGAGGCGGATGAGATTTTTTGTTATTCGTTTTTGCCAGCGGAAGGGGTGGAACAGCTCATTAATCTGCGGGGGCGGTTACGCGATCGCCTCAAAGAAAACCAAGAAGTAGTAGGAACTGATGAGGCATTTTTCGAGGATGAGGAAGAACGGGCAATGCTGCTCAATCTCTACCATGAAAAGTCTGGTGTCCTCGATGATGATGACGATGAAGGGGAAGTGGATTTAACCTCGGAAGCTCTACAGATTTGGCAGACGGCAATTGACGCGAACCCGACACTCAAACGGGCGATCGCCGAGTTACCGGATGTGGTCTTTTCTACCCGCCACCATGAGCCAACGGCTTTAGATCCAGAAGGAATCTTACTTTACTTGCGGACTGCGGAAGGGACTGATGCTCTGGCATGGATCGATAAGCATGGCAACAGCGTTACCCAATCCCAGATGCGAATTTTACGGACAGCGCGATGCAGTATTGATACCCCCGCCCAAGACCGTCATCCCAAACACCACGATTTAGTCCAAAGGGCATCTCGATTAATCACGGAGCAAACGCAAAAAGTGGCTGGCACTTTAGGCAGCAAGCGGGGGGCAAGGGCAAGGGTCTATGAACGATTGATGGGCTATTGCCAAGAGCTTAAAGAAACTACTCCTCTACTGACTCAGGGTGAGGAATGGGAAAAGTTAGAGCAGACAGTGGAACTTATTCATACTTATCCTCTCAAACAGAATGCGATCGCCGCGTTGAACCGAGAGATGAGGGCAGGGATTTCTAATGAGGATTTGGCGCAGAAAGTGACTTACCTCATGGAGCATGACGCGCTCTGTGTGGTGACTGCGGATGGGACGTTTGAGGGAGCGAGGGTGATTTGTTCGCTGGGCTTATTTCAGAGTTAGGATCAAAATACACTTTCAGGGACTTAATGGAGAATAGATCAATGAACGCAACCCAAACGAAGATTATCGAGATGCTGGAGAGTTTACCGGAAGAGGCTTTAGATGAGGTTAAAGTTTTTCTCGATTTTGTCAGTTGGCGATATCAACGATCTGTTAGAAATCCTCAAGCTTTGAGTAGAGGGGAGGCAATGGTCGCGGCAATGGTGGGGAAGGGAACCAGTGGTTTAACAACAGATGAGATTATGCAGATGACCAGAGGTGAAGAATGAAACACATTCTACGCAAAGTCAACCAAATCAGTCTTGCAAAAAGCTAAGTTCTAGGATTAAAACCATGACGACTGCTACGCAAATTTTCGAAATGCTCCAAGGTTTACTAACACCAGCTTTGGAGGAGTTAAAAAGTTTCATTGTTACTTTGCAGAAGCGTTATCCCGTAATAACCCTAGAGAAACCGAGTGAAGGAATGGCTTATATCGAGCAAGTACGAGGTCAGATGCAATGCGATATGACTACTGATGAAATTATGGCGTTGACAAGGGGAGAGGAATGAAGCCTGTTTTGGTGGATAGTAATGTGCTGTTGGATCTGTTTATGCGTGATCCACAATGGTTGTCTTGGTCATCTGAGCAGTTAGCTCGATGTGCGGATGAATCGGAGTTGGTCATTAATCCAATTATTTACGCAGAAATATCTGTTGGTTTTGAGACAGTCACTGAGCTAGAAGAAGCGATCGCCCCCGTGTCTTTTCGGCGGGAAGCCTTGCCCTATGGGGCGGCATTTTTAGCAGGGAAAGCTTTTCTGAAATATCGCCGCAGTGGGGGCAAAGGGCGATCGCCGCTGCCAGATTTTTATATTGGGGCGCACGCCTTGACCGCAGATTATCGTTTGTTGAGCCGTGATAATAAGCGTTACTAAACCTATTTTCCGAGTCTTGATTTAATTGCACCCTAGGGGGATTTTCTATGAAACTGAACCGCAAGCGTACTGAAAAATATCTCAGAGACTTTGATTTTGAATCTCTGTTTATCGAAGAGTTGGGCTGGGATCTTGTGGATGAGGTGGCGGTTCCTTTAGAGGTGGATGAGGATGAGTTTGAGGCGGAGGCGATCGCCCACAAGCGCGGCTTTACGATTTATCAATGTTGGTGCGAAAAAATCCCAACGAAGAAAGTACAGCGCAGTCTAGATCGACAGCTCAGGGAGTATTCCCAGTCACACTTATTGATTTTTTGCGATCAGGCGCAAACAGAACAGGTGTGGATGTGGGTAAAAAAAGAGGGCAGAAAGCGTAAACCGATTTTTCATGGTCACAAAAGGACGCAGTCGACGGAAGGGATTATTCAGAAACTAGAGCCGTTATTTTTTAGTATTGACGAGGAAGATGAGGCGACTCTCGTAAAAGCTGTTGAGAAGGTGGGCAAAGGCTTCAATATTGAGCAAGTCACGAAGCAGTTTTTCCAAGATTTTGAGGGGTTACATCAGAATTTTTGTCTGGAAATTGTCGGGATTGAAAATGAGAATGATCGCCGTTGGTATGCGTCGGTGGTGCTAAACCGTTTAATGTTCGTTTATTTCCTCCAGAAGCGGTATTTTCTGGACAATGAGAATCCAGACTATCTGGACGATCGCCTAAAGGATTGTCAAAAACAAGGAGAACCGTTCTATAGCTTTTTGACAGATCTATTTTTCGAGGGGTTTGCGAAACCGGAGGGCGATCGGGCGGAAAAAATTAGACAGCGATTAGGGAAAATCTGTTATCTCAATGGGGGTTTATTTCTCAAGCATTCCATCGAGCAAAAGTATTCTCAAATTTCCATCAGCGATAAGGCTTTTGAGGATGTCCTGAAACTATTTTCGTCCTATTCTTGGCACTTGAACGATCGCCCCGATGCAGAGAAAGAAAGCAACGAAATCAACCCCGATGTGTTGGGCTATATCTTCGAGAAGTACATTAACCAAAAGGAATTTGGAGCTTATTACACCCGCCCTGAAATTACGGAATACTTGTGCGATCGCACCATCAACAAGGTGATTGTCGATAAGGTCAATAAAGCGACAGGTAAGGATTTCAAGGATATTGAGGCGTTAAAAAGCAATCTGAATAATGAGCTTTGTCATCTACTGCTCAAAAAGATTTTGCCCACATTGACGCTGCTTGATCCGGCTTGTGGGTCGGGGGCATTTTTGGTGGCGGCGATGAAAACTTTAATCCCGATCTATCAGACTATTATCGGGAAGGTGACGCTCTCTAATGATGGGGAGCTAAAGGCTTGGTTTGAGGAGATGCAACAAGCCCACAGTTCGCTGGATTATTACATCAAAAAGCGCATCATTACGGACAATCTCTATGGAGTGGACATCATGGAGGAGGCGACGGAAATTGCGAAATTGCGGCTCTTCCTCTCGCTGGTGTCTTCGGTGGATAGGGTGGAAGATCTGGAGCCTTTGCCGAATGTGGATTTTAATATCATGGCGGGTAATTCGCTCATCGGTTTGATCCGAGTGGATGGCAATGCTTTTGATAGTCTTGGTAGTTCGCAAACTGGTGGCACTGGGGTTGATCCGACTCAGCTTAATCTCATTGGGCAGACGGTTATCCAAGGGAATCTTTTAAATGCTCTGGCGGCTTCGGAATATCAGCGCATCCTAGAGGATAAAAATAAGAGTATTGACCTCTATAAAAAGCACTCTTTTCTGTCGGATGATTCACGGAGTGCGGATGAACGATCGCAGGATCAGAGTGTGTTGGCGTTGCGAAATCATATCGACAAGCTCAATGCTGAATCTCAAGGGAAGTTAAATCAGCTTTTGCTCGATGAGTTTAGTACGAAGCTCGGCATAAGGTTTGAGGAGGCGCAGCTTAATACAAAGAAGACGAAAAAACGGCTTTTAAATATCGGGGATATTGAGGCGCTGGAGCCGTTCCATTGGGGGTATCACTTCGATAAAGTGTTTGAACGGGGTGGGTTTGATGCGATTATTGCGAATCCGCCATGGGAGATTTTTAAGCCTAATGCCAAGGAATTTTTCGCTAAATACAGTGATGAAGTGCGAAAAAAGAAAATGAGTATTAAGGAGTTTAAAAAGATAGAAAAAAAGCTTCTTGAAAACCCTGAAATTGCTAAAGCATGGTGTGAATATCAGAGTCAGTTTCCTTATGTCAGTAATTATTATCGATCTTCTGAAGATTATCCAAATCAAATTTCACGGGTAAATGGTCGCAAACAAGGAACTGACATCAATCTATACAAGTTATTTTTAGAAAGATGTTTTCAATTGCTACAAGGCAAAGGTTATTGCGGCATTATTATTCCTTCAGGGATTTATACAGATTTAGGAAGTAAACAGTTGAGAGAAATGTTATTTTCTCAGTCTGACATTGACAACCTCTATGGACTTTCCAACGAAAAATTTATTTTTGAAGGTGTTCACCATGCTTTCAAATTTGCTTTACTAAGTTTTGAAAAAGGTAAGAAGACAAAAGACTTCAATGCTGTTTTTCGTATTAATCCAAGGGAAGCAGTTAGAAAAGAGGAGTTAAATCATTTTCTTAAGGATGATGATTTACATTTGAAAATCTCTACTGATTTAGTGCGGAAGCTATCGCCGGATTCTCTTTCTGTGATGGAGTTTAAGCAACCGATCGATATTTCCATTGCCGAGAAAATGACGCATTTTCCGTTGCTTGGTGAACAGATTGAAGGGAAATGGAATTTAAAGCTTAACCGTGAGTTTGACATGACAAATCATAGCTATTTATTTAAAACTGAGCCAGCCGCCGGATGTTTACCGCTCTATGAAGGCAAGATGATTCATCAATTTACCCATCAATTTGCAGAGCCACGTTATTGGGTAGATGAAAAAGAGGGTCGTCAAGCGATTATTGGAAAGAAAGGAACTGATAGCGGTCAAACTTTAGACTATCAAAATTATCGATTAGTACATCGTAGAATTTCTTCTGGAACAAACGAAAGAACTCTAATTGCTTGTATTTTGCCTGAAAAAACTTTTTGTGGAGATACAGCACAACCTGCGAAAAAGAGAATGGATTATCGCATCTCTCTTTGTATAACTTCCTTTTTAAATTCCTTGATTGTTGATTATCAAATTCGGCAAAGGGTGACAAACCATTGTGATATGCATTTTATGTATGGTTTAACTATTCCCCGCTTACAAAAAGGGGATCAATGGTTTGATGAGATAGTAGAGAGAGCCGCCAAGCTAATTTGCACGACCCCAGAATTTGATGACCTTGCCGCCGAAGTTGGTTTGACCCCAGATCCCCGACTTCTCGAAGAAGTCGGGGATCTAAACACATCTCGTTATGGCGTAACCGACGAAGCAGAACGAGGCAAACTCCGCGCCGAACTTGATGGCATCATTGCCCACCTCTATGGCCTCACCGAGAAAGAATTCACCCATATCCTCAGCACCTTTCCCATCGTTGCCGAAGAAACGAAACAAGCCGCCCTCAAAGCCTTCCAAGATCTCGCCGATGACCCCGAAATCGTTGCCCTGATCATGTCTGGCGAAAACAAAACCCTCGAATTTAAGTCCACCGCTTTCTACGACATGAAGACCGAGGACTTTAGCTGCAAAAAATTCCGCTGCCACGACATTCTCAAAGCAGTAGCCGGATTCTTAAATTCCTACGACGGCGGCACATTACTCATCGGCGTAGAAGACGACGGCAATATCTTGGGCTTAGAAGACTACGACTACCAAGACAAAAGCATCAAACAAAAAGACAACAAACAGGATGCCTACGGCTTGTACCTAGAAAACAGCCTAATATTTTCCGAACTCGGTAAAGATATTTCCCCATTTATCGACCTCAGCTTCCACACAATTCAAGGCAAAACCATCTGTTGCATTAAAGTCAAACCCTCATCTCATCAAGTCACCTTTAATTATCTAGACCAAGCCAAAAACCAGAAGACCAACACCTTTTTTATTCGTAGCGGTCGCCAAACCAGCAAACTCACCGACCCGACAGAAATTGCCAACTACTGTAAAGCGCGGTGGCAGTAGACGACCATGAAATTTGAGACAGTTCGAGGAAAATTTAGCATCCAGATTCCCAGTAATCTCGTAGAAGATGTACCGACACAAGCCCCATTTATCCTCCGCTCCCAGACATGGTGCAGCATTTATAAAAACAGTATTTAACGTGAGTTTTGCTTAATCATGCTCGAAAGTACGACGCGGTGAATGGGAGAGCGAGAGATCGGGAGATATTTCTATGCAAACAATCCTAGCTTTCAAAAAATGCAAATTTTCGCTGCTTCTCCGTGTCTCTCCCTCTCCGTGTCTCCTTTTCTCTAGAGAATTTTGGCTACATTCTTATTCATAACTGACGTTACTTAGCCATGGCAACTTCCTTTAACGCAGCTTGAGATAGGGCATAGGAAGACCCAATCAAAACCTCCTCAAAGTTTGTAATATCGGGGCGCATGGTCTTTGGCAAAACCTGTATGCCATGGCAACGCTCAATATCTTGAAATATAGAATGGGCTGCAATGCTGCCAGCCTTTAAATCAACCACCCAAACACCGGCTTGACCTTCAAATTCTGTCGGTAAGTTATCGACTGCAATAAAAGCATAGTCACCCATAAATGTCAGACTTCTCGAAAAGCCGGGAATTTGCGTAATTTGTTCTAAGTTCCCAGAGTTTAGATCGACGACGGAAAAGTGGCCGGTTGTGGATTCTAGTAGCCACAATTTGTCTTGGTACCAGCGCGGTGCAGTGGGCGATTTCAAATTACCAGCGATAATTTCGTTACTGTCCACATCGATTAATACACCTTGATCAAGGGCAGTTTGTCGCCAGCCTTGGGGTGTGGAAGTTGCGCTTAAAGCCGTTACATATTTTGGCACATCATCGGCGATCGCCAGACCGTTTAGATGACAAGCATCATTGGGAGCTAAGGTTTTAAGAAAAGCCGGTTTCCAGCGCGGTACAAAACTATAGGGCGCATCAATGGTAAATAAACAAGAAAAACGACTACTCACGCCCCACACTTGACCCTGAGCGTAGCCTAAATCCTCGACAAAAAGTTCTCCAATAACATGACCTTTACGGTGTAGATAGCAAGCATCATAGGTTCCTTGGGGTTCCAGCTTTTTCGCCACAGCTGCCATATTCCGAAAATGACTCAGCTGATATTGTGTCACCAAATCAAGTCGGGCACGATCAGCCCAAAAAGCTCCGGGTTTCGCAAAATTTCGGCTATGACTATGCAGATGTCCATCGACGCTACAAAGGCTAATGATCTGATCATCTGAAGGGGCTGTAATCACCACCGAACAGTTCAATTGACGTAACAACTCAGCAAAAATACTCGAGTCAGAACAGCTAACAACGGCAGGCGGTTCATGGGTTTTCTCTTCCGGTACTGCCGAATTTTCTGTTTTAGGAGAGGTCATCTTCTCTGCTGGAGTGGCAATGTTGGAGGCGATCGCCGTACTTTTGGAACTAACCTCTGAAATGGACTTAATAAACTGGGAAACTTTATTTGCAGTCGGTTGAACTTTCGGCAAGAAAGTCCTTAGAGCCGCAGCATTCTTTTTCCATTTATTTGGGTCGGGGGGAGTAACTGTAAATTTTGAAAGGGGCAATTGTTCTTGATTAAGATCAACTTCCCAGTCAATTTCTGCAAAGTCACATAACCGTTGAATCTCTCGCTGAGGATTTTGAACTAAGTCATCATAATTGACTCCACATAGCCGATTCTTGGGAATATTTTTTAAGTCTTTGAGAATAATATTGTGGGTTGTTTCCCACTGAGTTGTCGCGATTTTAGGTACAGATTTTTTCTTGAGCCGCTGCCATTTTGGAATGAGAAGTAAAGACCAAGGCTTTCCTGTCCAACCGGGCAAATCTCGATAGGTTACAAAGCGTCCAGACTTCCAAGCTTCAATGATGCTGCTGATATTATTTTTTGGTTCGCGGTAGAGATAAATAAAGCGTGCATCAGGAAAAATTGCCTGTAAAAAAGGAATTCGCAACGCGTTTTTTGGGGTTTTTTCTAGGAATCGGAAGCGGCTTGGTGGTGTCTTCAGTTTTTCACCACGAAAATCTTCTAATTTCTCTAAAAAGTTTTGTTTAATTTGTGCTGCAATTTCTGGCGTGACATCAGCTTCAGTCAGTTCATTGGAGGCATAGTTACGATTAGCGGGCTTTAGGTCTGGAATCGACTCAAAAACACCATGGCTTTCATCGCCAATAGTCAGTAAAGAAGGCGATCGCCTTAGGGTTTCAAAGAGAAATGTACTACCAGATCTAGGGGCTGCAATAATAAAAATTGGTCGATCAAAATGGCGATCGCCCCCTGCAATAGACTGGGTTTCTTGAGTGAGTGCATCAAGGGATTGTGCGAAGGTAAATACACTTTTCGCTTGGGACGTTTGCTCGATAGCATCTAAAGTCTGGGTGGCAATATCAAAGTTCAGCGCAGGCAATATTAACAGCTGCTTTAGGGTCGAAAGAATACCAATACCATTGTGGAGTTTTAGGTTGCTGCCTTTAAATTGTTTTAGTTGATGTTCGAGCTTATTTAAGGCTGCTTGATAAGCAGAAATACCGACCTTGCTCGTACCATATTGAGACCATAGACCCATCCATTCATTTTGGAAATTATTAATCGTCTTTTCTAGATGATCTACATCTGCCAAATCAGAATTATCCATTTCCCAAAAGCTTTCCCAAAATAAATTAACAAGATGCTTCTGCTCCCACGGAGACATGACAATCGGTGCATTAACATTTTCTGTAATTAAATTAGATTTTTGAGCAGGATTAAAACCAATAAAATCCCCTTGAAAAGTTTCTTTATTCTCCTCTAATTCTTCGGTATTTTTAGCCTTTTCAACTAAATTCCAAAAGTCTGCTGTGCCGACAGTATCTGAAACTAAATGTATTCTGGTATTTGGAGTCGGATTAATAACATTATGCATTTTCGACGTATCAAAAATCCAAGTTTCTCCCGCTGCCATATTTACCCGGCGATCGCCACAAATAAACTCAACTTCAGGGTAAGTTTGAATAGGGACATGAACACGAACCCTTTGTTGCCAATAATAGTGAGCATCAGTGTGAGCAGAGACCTGAGCTGACGAATCCAAACGCATTAAACGAGTACGACCAATCACCGTTTGAAAACTCGCTAATACCTGCTGTAAATAGGGACATTTTTTTAGATGGGGTGTTGGTTCCATTACCCCTTTGAGGGCATCATTCGTGGGGTCGCCATCGACTGCCACCAAAAGTAAAGCTGAATTTCCGGCAAAATTTTGTGGGTGGGGCTGCCAATCATTTTCCGTAAATTGAGCAACTTCTGCTTGAAGTTTTTCCACATCAAAATGTAGAGGTAGCTTATAAAACTCAGACTTTAATTTCATAAATTCACACCTGAAATAAATCAGCTTTAATTAATTCTTGATGACCATAAATTTTAAAGTTTAATTGTAGTGGGCACCTGTGCAAGCGCATTGTCCTCTAAAGCAAACGATGTGCCAAGGTGGGATGATAGTTGTGGTTCGATAATATCAACAATTTCAGGATATTTTGCTCCCGCTAGAACTTTAACCGCAAAAATCTCTTCAATAAGATCTTCAAAGATTACATTAGCGACCGTTTCACCGCGTTCAATATCAACCACCCACACACCACAAGTCCGCTCGTCAAATTCATCTGTAAGGGGAATATCACTAAAAATTGCACGGTCAGATTCACTTTTACACCGCAGTTTTGAAAGGCCAATAAAAGCTAAATTTCGATAGAAATCAATCCCCCTCGTAAAGCCCGGCACTTGAGCTACGGTTTCCAGTTTGCCAGTATCGAGATCCACCGTTGCAAGACTCCCTCTGCCTGATTCTAAAACCCACAATTTCCCACGATACCAACGGGGAGAATGGGGCATACTTAACCCTCGAATGACAAATTCATTATTTTCCACATCCATAATCACACCGCCATCGCGTTTATTTTCCCGCCATGCTTGGAGAGTATCACCCACGCCCAATGAAGTGACATATTTGGGTTTATCATCCACGATCGCCAACCCATTTAAATGACAACGATCTTCTGGTGCGTAGCCCGTAATAAAATGCGGTCGCCAGCGGGGCACAAAACTATGTTCATCATCTAAAGTACATAAACAAGAAAACTTAGTATTCACAAACCACAGTTCATCGCCCGCCCAGTCCATTTCATGGATATCAATATTTCCTGTCACGTGGGTATTTCGGAGTAGATAACAGGCATCATGTTTGCCCCCCTCTAATTTCGGGGCGATCGCCGGCATATTATAAAACTCTTTAATGTGATTCAACGTGCCAACCGCGAGTCTGGTTTTATTGGCAGCGACCCCCATTGCTTTACGAAATGTTCGGAAGTGACTGTTCAGCGTATTTCCTTGGTTGCGAAAAAACATCAATTTCCCAGCCTGATAAGTAGACACAAGCAAAGACATATTGGTTTTCTGTAAAATTTCAAGAAAAGAACCAGAACTCTTAATTTTCATATTATTTGAGCAGTGTTCGACTCATTTAAGTTAAGTATAAAAAAATGAATGGAGAAAACGAGTTTAACCATCCATCTTTTTAATATTCTATGAGAGTATTTTCGCCGCTATAATTTCAAACTTTATGACGGAGCACAAGCCGTATTCGCCGTAACATTGCCACCAATTGAAACATTCCCAGTTGGTAATGCACCATCTAGATAGATGTTATCGCTGCCATCCAAAAGATATTGGAAGTCCCCTCCACTTGGATCCGTAACCGTGTTACCAGAAATAACTGCACAGACCCCATATCCACCATCGTTATAGAGTTCAATTCCAGTTTCGTCTGAATTGACTTCATTGCCAATAATGCTCACTACCCCAGTCGCTTCACCACCCACAAAGATGTTTACATCGATACCTTTTTCGTCGGCATCAGTGACGGTGTTGTCGCTGATGCTGATATCTCCACTAGCACTACCGCCACGAACTGCCGTATAAATGCCAGAGGAATCAGAAGTAATAGTATTACCGCTTATGGTGAGATTTTCGCTGTCAGATTCATTAACAATCCTCAGGTTAATGCCAAAATGATCAGAGGTAATACTATTGTCGCTTATAGTGAGATTGCCGCTGTCAGATTCACTAGCAATCCTCAGGTTTACACCATCGTAATTTGCATCAATAGTATTACCGCTGATGCTGATATCTCCACTAGCACTACCGCGGAAGACTACTGCATTAATGCCAGAGGAATCAGAAGTAATAGTATTACCGCTTATGGTGAGATTTTCGCTGTCAGATTCATTAGCAATCCTCAGGTTAATGCCAGAGGAATCAGAAGTAATAGTATTACCGCTTATAGTGAGATTTTCGCTGTCAGATTCATTAGCAATCCTCAGGTTAATGCCAGAATTATCTGCGTCGATAGTATTACTAATTACAGTAATATCACCGCTGTCAGATTCATTGGCAATCCTCAGGTTAATGCCAGAATAATCAGAGGTAATACTATTGTCGCTTATAGTGAGATTGCCGCTGTCAGATTCCCTAGCAATCCTCAGGTTTACACCATCGTAATTTGCATCAATAGTATTACCGCTGATGCTGATATCTCCACTAGCACTACCGCGGAAGACTACTGCATTAATGCCAGAGGAATCAGAAGTAATAGTATTACCGCTTATAGTGAGATTTTCGCTGTCAGATTCATTAGCAATCCTCAGGTTAATGCCAGAATCATCTGCGTCGATAGTATTACTAATTACAGTAATATCACCGCTGTCAGATTCATTGGCAATCCTCAGGTTAATGCCAGAATAATCAGAGGTAATACTATTGTCGCTTATAGTGAGATTGCCGCTGTCAGATTCCCTAGCAATCCTCAGGTTTACACCATCATAATTTGCATCAATAGTATTACCGCTGATGCTGATATCTCCACTAGCACTACCGCGAAGAACTGCTGCATTAAGGCCAAAATAATCAGAGGTAATACTATTGTCGCTTATAGTAATATCGCCAGTACTAGACACATAATCTACAGTTAGATTAATACCATCATAATTTGCATCAATAGTATTACCGCTGATCAAGATGTCACCAGTAGAGGAAAAAGCATTAACCTCAACTTCAATACCGTCATCTCCAGACTCAATTTCATTGCCACTAATGATGACCTCTTCAACAGAAGCATTATAGACATGAATATAAATGCCGTCTTCATCTGACTCTATGGTGTTGTCAATAATGGTTATTGTTTCTCCATCGTCAAGGTTATGGAGATTGATAACAACAGTATCGTCAACAATATTGTCTGCAATAGTGATATTGCCACCAACATCCTCAATAAATAGTCCACCGTTAAGGTCAAAACCATCAATTGTCGTATCAGGGTTAAAGACTATCAGTTCAGAATTTTCGATAGTTGGTAGATTGCCTGTGCCAGAGTCCGGGAGAATGACATTGGTTCCACTCGCTGCGGGTAGATTGCCAACTGGTAAGACTTGCGCCACACCGTCGGACATAAAAATCACACCCTCCGGAATCGTCAAACCACCGGCGGCATCAAAAGTACCACCGTTTAGAACATAGGCAATACCATCATTCGGAAAGCTGCCAGCCTCATCAAGTGCCTGCTGGAATGTGGGGAAAGGCGATTCAAAAGTACCATTACTGTTCCCGCTCAGATCTGCAAAAGAAAAGAACCAGTCATTGCCAGTTTCAGGGTTCGTTGCGATGACTCCATCGCCAGTTTGGTCTGTGTAATTATCGACGATGACTGTAGAATTTTTCACGAATCTACCCGACAGGCGGTCAATTATCGGGTTGTAACCTTCTTCGTACGCTGAAGAAGCAAGTGCGCTAGAAGAGCTTGATCTGGGGAATAATGCCCCAACAGAGAAGCTTAGCTGTGTGCCAAAATATCATCGTCCTGTAGCGTCAGACCCACATTAACCGAGGGAATGGGACGAGCCACTAAACGGGTACGCCAGCCAATGGAATCTTCGCCACCATCGATGTCGTAATAGTAAAGACCTGCATAGGCTCTCAAGTCACCCCGTCGCCAGTCCGTTAGTTTGGAGCCAACTTCAAAGTCGAGACCTGATGCCGCAGCTTGAAATCTTTGGCTCGTGTCGAAAAGCAGCCTATTGCCAGTGAATCTGAAATTGTTGGCAGTCTCCGGTGTAATTGCTTCACGATCGCTGAGGGATAGAAAGACATTGGCGCGGGCATCAAAGGTTTCGCCGAGGGACTCTGCGCCAAAGGTAAATTGACTAAAGCTATTTTCTTCTTCTGTGCCACGGACATCGAGACCGAGATAACTGCCGAAAATACGATTTGCTTCGCTTAGTGAGCGATAACCAAAGAGGAGATTACCGCCAAATTCACCATCGTCATCGACAGAAACACCGCCGTCGAAGAAAAATATTTTGAAATTATCAAACCCGCCTTGTTGAAAAACAGGTAGAAAACCACCGACGTAGTTTAGGCCTTCAGCGCCATTAACATCGGTTGTTCGTTTAACGGCAAACCTAGGTCGAATCTTGAGATCCGCAGCTTCAGTGGAGACATCTTTATCAAGGGGTTCGAAATCTTCCATCGCCTCAGCGTCTTCCATCATCATGGTATCTTCCATAACTTCCGGTGTATCAGAAGTCTGGGCTAAGGCTGGCATTGCGGTAACCAACAATGTTGTACAAGCGGCACCGATAATGCTGTATTTCTGAGTCATTTGTTCGAAGGTCACCAAGAGGCGTGAGATATATTACTAAGTCTAGCGGCATCATATCGCATAAATTCTTGTATGAAAGCAATTTGAGGCGATCTTTGTCTAGTCTTTAATTTTCTCTGAGTTCGGGGGCGATCGCCTCTCCTTATTCTCACAGGAGCTAATTCGGTTAAGGTATTGGAAGTCAAATTTTCCGGCAAACCCATGAGTATCATCACCCTACAATCCGTCTCAAAAGATTTTGGGATTAAAGAGATCCTGCGAGAGGGGAACTTTAGTGTTGATGACACTGAAAAGGTCGGGTTAATTGGCGTGAATGGTGGCGGCAAATCGACATTACTCAAAATGATCGCTGGCATCGAACCGATTGATAGTGGCAAACGGTTGGTACGGTCTGGTGCAAGGATCGTTTATCTCCCTCAGCAACCTGAGATTGACCCAGAGAATACGGTACTCGACCAAGTTTTTGCTGATTGTAGTGAGCAAATGAAATGGGTACGGGATTATGAAGACCTCTCCCATCGGATGGCGATCGCCGAGGGGGATGAGCTAAATAGCCTGATGGGCAAGCTATCGGAAATTACCGCCAAAATGGACGCGCTCAATGCGTGGGAAATGGAGACCAATGCCAAAATTATTTTAAGTAAACTCGGCATTACCGATTTGGAAGTGAAGGTCGGGAGTCTTTCCGGTGGCTATCGTAAACGCATTGCCCTAGCGGCAGCGCTTTTGTCAGAACCCGATTTGCTGCTGATGGATGAGCCGACAAACCACCTTGATGCCGACTCTGTGGAATGGTTGCAGAGCTATCTCAATAACTATTCCGGGGCAATATTACTGATTACCCACGACCGTTATTTTCTCGATCAAGTCACCAATCGTATCCTCGAAATTGACCGCGGTGACCTCTATGCCTACTCCGGCAACTATTCCTATTATTTAGAAAAAAAAGCCCTCGCCGAAGAAGCAGCCATCAGTAGCCAACAAAAACATAAAGGGGTATTGCGACGGGAGTTGGAATGGTTAAAGCGGGGCCCCCAAGCGAGAGCCACAAAACAAAAAGCCCGCATTGACCGCATCCATGACATGAAAGACAAGGTTTTTAAAGAGGCGCAAGGTAAGGTTGAAATCGATACACCCGGCAGACGCATCGGCAAAAAGGTGATCGAAGTGGAAAATCTTGCTAAATCCTACGGCGATCGCCTAATTATTAAAAACTTTACCTACGAGTTTAATCCCGGCGATCGTATCGGTATCATTGGCGGCAATGGCGCAGGCAAATCTACATTTCTAAATCTCATTACCCAACGCATCGAGCCCGACTCCGGCACAGTCGATATTGGGAGCACGATTCATATTGGCTATTTTGACCAACATTCCGATGACCTCGACGAAAAAACGCAGCAACAACGGGTCATCGAATACATCAAAGACGTGGCGACCTACGTTGAAACAGCCGATGGCACACAAATTTCAGCATCACAAATGTTAGAGCGATTTCTCTTTCCCCCCGATCAACAATATGCCCCGATCCACAAACTTTCTGGTGGTGAAAAACGCCGCTTATTTTTACTCAAAATCCTCATGGCCGCGCCAAACCTCTTGATCCTTGACGAGCCGACCAATGATCTTGATGTCCAGACCCTATCCATTCTCGAAGACTATCTAGAGGATTTTAATGGTTGCGTTGTCATTGTTGCCCACGACCGTTATTTCCTTGACCGCACTGTACATACAATTTTTTCGTTGGAAGGGCAGGGTACATTACGCCAGTATCCCGGCAACTACTCGGTTTACCTTGACTATAAAAAAATAGAAGAGGCAAAAAAAGCGGAGCAAGAAGCTGCCCAAGTAAAGGCAACACCGACTAAAGCGCCCACGAAAACCAAAGCAAAAACCTACCAAAAGCCCAAATCTGTCCCAAATCGCTTGTCTAACTACCAACGCAAAGAATTAGAGCGCCTCGAAATGAGGGTTATTCCTGAGCTAGAAAAGAAAAAAGCCGCCCTCGAAGCGCAACTTTGTCAGCAGGCAGATGGCGACTATGAAAAACTACAAAGTCTCTCTGACGCTTTGACCCAACTCAATCAGGAAATTGAAACGAAAACGGAGCGTTGGTTAGAGCTGGCTGAACTTGATCACTAAAGCGGCGATCGCCAGTCAACCCCAACGACTACAACCAAGGAAAAAGACGACCCAATCCCGCTTCGATATCTTCTACTGTTTCTTCTAGTCCTTCCTGAACTTCTTCTTGAATCTTTTCTCGAATATTACGTCGATCTAGCTCTTTTTGAGCCTGTTCGCGATTTGCTCGGATATTTTCGTCTTCGGGTTTGTATTGGAGGGCTTGATCGTAGGCGGCGATCGCCTCGGCATATTGATCGAGGGTGAGATGGGCATTACCCTTGAGCTCCCAACTGTCACCATCTTGGGGTTTGAGGCCAAGGGCGCGGTCATAGGCTGAGATTGCTTGGGGATAATCTTTTGATTCGTAGAGTAAATTAGCCAGATTTAGCCAGCTTGTGTGGTCGTTACCCTTGAGCTCGACAGTCCGACGGTAGGCGGCGATCGCCGTGGATTTATCATCAGCTCTCTGGGCATTCCAAGCGAGGTGATACCAAGCTCGATCATTACTCGGCTCTAGCTCAATAACTTTCGCAAAGGCATCTTGGGCATCGCGATATTGTTTGAGATTTTCGTGGGAAATGCCGAGACTATACCAGGCGGGGGCATGGTCTGGCTTGAGCCGTACGACACGGGCATAGGCATTTTTTGATTCTTGATAATTTGCGAGCTTGAAGTAGCTATTACCCTTCTGATACCAAATATTTGGGTCGGCATTATTGATCCGCAGGGCACGATCATAGGCGGCGATCGCCTCGTTATATTCCTCACGCTTGTGGTGAATCCAGCCCTTTTCATACCAAGCCCAAGCTTGGCGGCTATCGAGTTTAAGGATAATTTCTAAGCTGCTAAGGGCATTAGTTTGATCATCCTGTGCCAGATGAATTTGAGCTTTAGCTTGCCAAATTTCGAGGCTATTACTATTAATTTGAATTGCTTTGTTGAGGGAGGCGATCGCTTGATCATATTGTTGGCGATCGCTCAAGATTTTGCCCCGCCCCCACCAAGCTTCCCAAGCATTCGGATCCACCTGTAGAAGCTGATCATAAGTAGCAAGAGCTTCATCGTACCGCTGCAATTGTTGCAAAATTTGAGCCTTACCCAAGAGTGCCCCCCGGTGCTGGGCATTTTGATCCAGTACATCCTGATAGCTAGTAAGGGCATTTTCCGGCTCCCCTAGCTCCTGGTACAGTTGACCCTGTTCAAATTGCTCTAGGGTTGCCTGACGGCCAGACCACCACTGCCAACCGAGATTTAAACTAACCCCCACACCAACAACAGCAGCGACACCTAAACCAATAACCACAGCTATGGCACCACGATCCTTCGGATTGAGGCCAAAGGTTAGATCTGAAGATTGGGGAACCTGTGTGTAAAACGAAGAAGTCGCGATAGCTTCTGTACTAACCTCTTCGGTTAGCGGTGCAGCTTTACCAAGAACAACCGTATTAGACGTTTGAGGCGCTGTCATCCCATCAAGGGCAGCAAGGACAGCTTCCGCCGAAAAATAACGCTCCCGGAAATCGTGGCGTACCATCTTGTCGATCACATCAGCAAAAGACTTATCAATATCAACTAAATCTCGCCAAATCAGTTCCGCAGTGCGGGGATCCGTGCCAAGGGTATGGGGAAATTGACCCGTGAGGGCTTCAATGGCAATCATGCCTGCCGCATAGATATCACTACCAAATTGTGGCCGACCTTGGGCTTGTTCGCTGGGAATATAACCCTGTGTACCGATCGCCACCGTCGCGCGACCCGTGGCCTGTTGAAACTGCGTTGTGACCCTCTTTACCGCCCCGAAATCAATCAAACATAGGCGGCGATCGCCAGTGCGACGAATCAGATTACTCGGATTTAAATCACGGTGAATCACCTGATTACCATGGACAAAAACCAAAAGCTCTAGGATTTCCCGAAGAATCGCAATCACCTGCCCCTGAGAAAGCTTTCCCTGCTGGCGGATTTCATCCCGTAAACTTTGACCCTCAATATAATCCTGAACAAGATAAAACTCCTGCGACTCCTCAAAATAAGCAAACAACTGGGGAATTTGCTCATGCTTTCCCAGCTCATGCAAAATTTGCGCTTCCGTCTCAAACAAGCGCCTCGCAGTCTTCAACGACTGTGGATCATCGACTTGGGGCTTCAGCTGCTTCACCACACAATGGGGATGTTCAGGCAAATACAAATCTTCCGCGAGGAAAGTTGCCCCAAAACCGCCTCGGGCGAGTTCTTGGGTAATACGGTAGCGTCCGTTTAGGGTCTGTCCAATGGGCAGCGTCATGGAGATCTTTGATGGCACGAGATGGTTTCAGAACAATATAGATTATCTAATGTAGACTTCATCAGACCTAAATTTGATTCCGTATTTTCATCTTAGGGTGATTTTTCCAAAAGCTGCTCCCAGTCTCAATTTTCTAAACGATCTGAAGATAAAGTAAAGAATAAAGTTGAACGACGAATATCCTCCGTATTGCCAGAGCTGGTGAGACTCAAAGAATTTAGATGGTTAAAGAAAGGCTTCGCGACATAATCAACAACGCGCAAGATAGGCACTTGGGTTTTAAAGAGTTGAGCGCCCTGTCGCCAGTCAGCATAAAGATAACCCCCATTTTCGCTGGGGAGCTGCTGTAGACTCACTTTAAAGTTTTTGTTATCTAATAAAGATTGCTTTTTATTCGCATTAACAGCGCGGCTTAGGGCTTTAACGGAGCTCGCAAACAGTTCGTAATTTTCAACGCTGAGATGGGCCCCTTGCACCTGGGCATTGAGCTGGACTAGGTCATCATCTTGGTTCGATGTATCAATGGCTGTCCATGCCGTTACTTGGCGATCGCCTAACGGTAATCTACCGACACTTAAACCCTTCTCTTGGGCAAGCTCATCAAAATGTTCAATAATCGGGTCAATATTCACCTCAGGTTCCCGCTCCGCCACAAACAGCCAATCCACACTATTTTTCCGATCCAAGTTGGGAACGATCGCCAACGCATAATCACTAGAAATCCAATCAAAAATATCTGCCGGCAAATCAATCCCTAGAGGCTCTTGGATAGCCACAACAGACTGCTGCAAAATTTGGGAGAGCGGACTACGGGGATTTAGTCCCGTCGTTGCATCCGTCCACAACTGCTTTAGATCACGCCCGGCGACGGCAAGTAGCGCTTGGGGTGGAACATAAGTTAAAGCCTCCACAGGTTCCGTTAGGATAGGGCGATTTAGCGCCGGCTCAGTGTCACCAATGAGAGCAGTCTCCGCAATTAATCCCTGATTTTGCAAACTTAGAGTGACCGCTAAGCGCTGTTTTAAAGTTGGTTCCTCAGGGTTAATATCATTGGCAATCCAAGCACTGAGGGCTGGTAAATTTGCCACAGCAATACCAATATGATCACGGTCGATAGTTTCGAGGGCTGCAAGATATTGCGGATCATGACTGAGATTTAGATCAGGCACTTGCACCGTATTAATCGCACTACGGAGTACTTTTCCTTCACTGGCAAACAAGACATAATTCCCAACAATGGCGCTGGCAAATTGCTTTGTCTTTGCATCCGGAATAACAAGATTTACACCCTTGTAAGTTTCATAACGTAAGCCAGAGTCCGGCGCTAAAGCCTGTTCAGTATAGGCAAGCTGGAGAAATTCTTTGGCCAGTTCTTTGTCCCGCGCTTCAACCACCAACAGATACCCCGGTGTCACACCATTTTCAAGGTTGCGATCCACATCGAGCGTTGTTACTGCAAAACTAATTTCATTACCTAGCCACGGCTCAATTTGTTTTGTGTAGTCCAGTCCTGTGGCACTCATCAGGCTCGTTTTTGCCTGTTGAAGTTCTTGCAATGTTTCGCGACGTTTACCGTAGGGAGTCTGCACTAAACCTAAGGCGGCTAATTTTTCAGGATTTACCACCATCGACAACATCAATGGCGCTTGGCGGGGCACAAATAAAGCCGCAGCGGGATTCGTCGCGACACCACCTTTTAGCCAGGGCAAAGGACTCTGGGACAAAATGTCATACCAGCTAGCTGTCCCAATGGACAGTAACAACACGGCCAGTAGGCCAAGATAAACGAAAAAAGAACGGGATTTCATTAGCCACTCGGAAACGCACGGCAATTATTATCCCATTGTGCCTGAGCTTCTCTCTCTCTAATCGCTATCTTTTCAAATTGAGAAGCATGGAAAAACACAGATTAGACCTCTTGCATGAATCAAGAAAGCAAGGAAAGTCCGTAGTTGATAATTCCCGCAAGGAGATTAATTCTTAAGCCAA